>JBBTVH010000001.1:0-4136 GCA_038063355.1 Patescibacteria group bacterium
ATTACAGACGAAGAGCAGGCGGTTGACTTTGTCCTGTGCCGCAGCGATCGAATCTTCCCGGTCGTGGTTTCTTGCGGTGACGTGCTCGTGCTCGTCTTGGTCGCTGCTTACGGGTGCATCGGAAAGAAGAGACGATCCCCCGGCCATGAATTTATTGAAGCCCGGCCACGCGCGGAATCCTCCCATGAAGATGGAAATCGGAAGAAATGCCACACGCCGCCATCCGCGCGCAAGCTGCACCCGGGCAAAGGCATTGGCGTACCGCTCGGACATCGAAGACATGCCCTTCTGGAGCAGCGGCAGGAAGCGCCACGCGCGCTTGCGGTAGCTTCCGCCGATGGGTTTACAGACCACCTGCATGTGGCCGCGCATTCCCGGAATGTCGTTTCTGACCAATGCCGACGTGATACCCGCAATCGGGTTCACGTTCACGCGGCTTAAGAGATCGTCAAACTGCGGATGGCGCTTGATGGGATAGATTTCCGGCTCCTTGAGTCCCAGATCCATCGAGATCACCTCTTCATCTTCGCGCGGAGCAAACGGATCCGCATCGATTTCCCGGTCAATATCGATCTCCGGATACTGCGCATAGAGCTGGCTTTGGGCGAGCTGTGCCGCCACTTCGGTCGCCCGCACAAAAAACGCGATGCGACCATCTCCACCCATACCCACTTCAAACTGCACCACTGCATTTTTCCCTCGAAGCGCATGCAACGACGCAATCGCGGACTCGGCATACAGCGGCCCGCGGGGCGTTTCTTTCTCCCCTTCTTTAGCGGGACGTATTCTGAGGATAACGTGCTTTGGATCGTTCATGCTGTTGTGAGTGTACTAGGGGAATTAGCAATTAGGAATTAGCAATGAGCAGTTGTGAGTTAAGAAGATAATTGCTCATTGCTAATTCCTCATTGCTAATTTTCCCGTAAAAGTCCCGCTGCCATATCCAGCGCCGCAGTATTAAACGCATAGTCCATCCGCATCGGTCCAAGAATCCCGATCGCACCTTTCTCGCCGCGCACGGTGTACTCGGTAACAAGGATGGAACAGCTTTGAACCTGCGGCAGCACATGCTCCTCTCCGATGTAGTAGCGGATCGAATCATCGATCTGGAGATTGCCCAGTACGCCGTCAAAATGTTCCTCAAGTGCTTCGGCGACTCCCATCGCAAGCATCGGATTGGCGATGAATTCCGGCTGACGAAACAGGTTATGAAAACCGAGATAGTAGACCTGATGCTTATGCGGAACAGACGCGAATGCGACATTCGGCGTCATGTGGGCAAGCAGCGCCACCGCTTCGTAGACCCGCTCCTGATCTTTACGACGGTGATATTGATCGCGCAATGTGTCGAACTTATGCCGCACAGCTTTCTCATGGCTCGTGGGCTTCATATATTTCTGGATGTACAAACGATAGCCCTGTGCGGTCGGTACGCGACCTGCGGAAGTATGCGGCTGCTCGATCACGCCTTCATCGCTGAGTGTGCGCATTTCATTGCGGATCGTTGCTCCGGATACGGCAAAATCCCCCGCCGCCAGAATGTGCTTGCTCCCCACGGGCTCTGCACTGCGGATGAATTCCTCAATAATCGCCGTCAGTAGCCTCGCCTGGCGTTCGTTCATCAATGGAAAGTGTAGCAGTCGAGCTCTGTGAGTGCTAGACAGGGATTTGCCTTTACTTCTTCGTCCCCGTCTTCTCCAACCTCTTCCTAAAGCGTTCCACACGGCCGCCGCGGGCATCAACCTGCTTCTTACCGGTGTAAACGGGATGGCAGCCACGGCAGACTTCAATCTGGATCGTTTCCACCGTGCTCGGGATCCTATAGACCGCACTGCATGTACTGCACGTGGTGGTGGCGTCTTTGAAGACCTGCGGGTGGATGCCTTTTTTCATAAGACTTGTGGATTGTAAGCAGAATTGGGGCTGATGCAAGGAGGAAAGCGTGAAAAGAAGCTTCTTGGCTTCTTATGGATGAGGCTACACATCCAATGACACTTCTTTTGCTTTGCCCCTAAAAAGCTAATGAAGCTAAGAAGCTAAGAAGCTAAACGGCTATTTCGTCGCAGCTTTTCTTTGCCTCTTCGCCACCCTCTCCACCTTCGCCTGCTCCTCTTCCAACGCCAGCACCTCTTCCTCGCGCATTTCTTCGGCGGCCTCGAGGACGGCCTTTTCGCTTTCGGGGTCGTGCATGATCACACTCATCGTTGCCACCTTATCGCGAGCATTCAAGCGCATGACGATGACGCCCTGCGTGGCGCGACCGCGCGAGGGGATGTCCGATAACTGCATGCGGATGGTCTGGCCCTGCTTAGAGATACAGAGGAGATCGCCGTTTTCCCCTTCGATGAGAATGCATCCCCCGACGATGTCGCCGGTCTTGGCAGTCAGCTGCGCGGCCTTCACTCCCGTTCCGCCTCGTCCCTGGAAGCGGTATTCCTCCACGGGCGTCATCTTCCCGAGACCGTTTTCCATGACGACAAGAAGGCGGCTCGTTTTGGCATTCGTGATGCCTGCGGCTTCGATCACGACGTCACCCGGACGAAGATTGATGCCGCGGACTCCTGCGGCGGCGCGTCCCATGTCGCGGACGTCATCCTCTTTGAAACGGATGGACATGCCTTTCTTCGTGAGGATCAGGATCTCATCTTTGCCGCTTGTGGCGATGACCCAGCAGAGTTCGTCTCCTGGGGGAATTTTCTGCGCAATGAGGCCCGAGCGCCGGATGTTGTCGAATGCGGTGAGATCTGTGCGCTTCACGGTTCCTTTTCTGGTGACCATGAAGAGGTGCTTCTTATCTTTCAGATCCGCCTTTGAAACTGCGGTGATGCGTTCCTCGGGCTGGAGCTGGAGCAAGTTCACGATAGCCGATCCCTTCGCGGTGCGGCTCGCCTGCGGAAGCTCGTACGCCGGCAACTTGAACACGCGGCCGGTATTCGTGAAGCAGAGGAGGTCGTCGTGGTTCATCACGTGAAGCAATGACTGCAGCTCATCATCTTCTTTGGTCGCCATACCCTTGATCCCCTTCCCTCCGCGATTTTGCGCGCGGAATTGCATTGGGCTCATGCGCTTCACATAGCCCGTCAATGTCAGAGCGACGATCATCGGAGCATTCGGGATCGTGTCTTTCGCCGTGAACTCACCGACGCCTCCTTTGACGACCGTCGTGCGGCGGGCATCGCCATAGGCAGCGCGGATTTCCTGAAGTTCGGTCGTGAGAATTTTATCCACCCTCTTTTTGTCCTTCAGGATCGCTTCGCACTCCGCGATGAACGCCTTCTTCTCGGCGAGCTCCTCTTCGATTTTCTTCCGTTCGAGGCCGGCCAGCGTCTGCAGACGCATCTGGAGGATGGCATCCGACTGGATTTCGCTGAGTTTGAATTTCTCAATGAGGTTCTCTTTCGCCACTTCCTTCGTCTCGCTTTTCTTGATTGTTTTGATGACTTCGTCGATGTGATCGAGTGCTTTCTTGAGGCCTTCGAGGATATGCGCGCGCTCCTTCGCGCGATCACGATCAAACGTCACGCGGCGGGTGATCACCACTCTGCGGTGCTCGACGAAGATGTGGAGAAGTTCCTGCAGGTTCAGGAGGCGCGGCTGCAGACCGTCGCTGAGCGCGATCATGTTGTACCCGAAGCTGCTCTGAAGTTCCGTGTGCTTGAAGAGCTGGTTGAGGACTTTCTGCGGATAGGCGTCTTTCTTGAGCTCGACAATCACGCGGATGCCTTCGCGGTCGGATTCGTCGCGGATATCGGAGATGCCCTGAACGATTTTGTCCGTGTGGAGCTGGGCCATTTTTTCGATCATCGTGCTTTTGTTCACCTGATACGGAATCTCGGAAATGCGGATGTGGTAGCGGCCTTTTACTTCTTCAATCTCCGCCTTGCCGCGCATGATCACGGAGCCTCTGCCCGTAAGGTACGCCTGCTTGATAACTTCCTTGTCGTAGACAATGCCGCCCGTGGGGAAATCGGGTCCCTGCACGAACTGGAGGAGATCTTCCACGGTGGATTCCGGATGCTCCACAAGATGCAGGGTGGCATCGACGAGTTCGCCGAGGTTATGCGGCGGAATATTGGTGGCCATACCTACGGCGATACCGACGGTACCGTTGAGAAGCAGGTTCGGGATTTTGGCCG
>JBBTVH010000002.1:0-1845 GCA_038063355.1 Patescibacteria group bacterium
GAAGAAACTGCACGCATCGGTATTTTCGATGACGCCGTTGCTTGCGACTCCGGCACCATGCGCGGTGGCGATGCTTCCGGTGAAAACGCCGGACGTATTCGTCGTTTCTGTGAGCGTAACGGTCTCACCATTCGCGGTAACAGTGACGGTATCTTGTGCTGTGCCATCCACGTTGGCATCACTGTCGGTCAGGCTGATGGAGATCGAGGAGCCGATATCGAGAGCGGCGGGAGAGGCGGCAAGGGAGGAAGTGTGGAGAATGGCGCCGGTTCCTTCGGTGATCGTTCCGAGGTTGGAGATGGAAGCGAGGGTAGCGGTGAGATCAAATCCGTTGAGGTTGAGCGCGGCAGAGGAAGCGACGGTGAGAGCGTTGGTGACGATGGCTGCGGTGCGAAGGATGGCAGATTTGGCCGAGGCAATCGTAAGGTTATAAAGAGATGTACCGTACATCTTCAGCGTCGTGCCAATCCCCGCAAGTGTCACCGTTCCACTCCGTGGTGTGAACCGTGCACTATTGATGAATGATCCAGAGGCCGTCACCGAGTAATTTGATGATGAGACATCGAGATTGCCGGAGTAGATGTTCAGATTGCCGTTCACCGTGAGATTACTTCCGAGTGTGTATGTTCCAGATCCTGTGCCTTGCTCACCGGAGGCGAGAGCTGCGACCTCGGAGGAGGAGAGGGCGCGAGTATAAAGACGAATGTCATCAATGTAACCGGCGAAAGCAGCCCCAGGCTGACAACCCGATCTGTTGCCTACATACAACTTAGCTTGGGTATTGCTAAAGGCAAAAGGCAAGGAATGTGTAGCCGTTCCTTCTAGGATACCATTTACATATATGGAGATCCTCGTTGACGTTTTGACTAACGTGAGCATCAGCCACTCATTAATAGGGTGCACGCTTGAATATATGTTTCCAGAAGAAGCGTAATTAGATCCCTTCATACGAACATGATAGGTGCCGTCAGCATTTCCCTGTATTTCCCATAAAGAATGATCCCCACATTGGTCGCGAGCAATGATACGCCCTCCATTCGAGGCATCCGTTTTTTTCGCCCAGACAGACACTGTCATGTCGCCTGTTTGAATGTCATATCGATACGGCGAAGAAGTGTCTTCCAAAAGGACTCTCTGTTGCGGCGTAGCATTAAATAACAGGGAATACGGGTTTTCAAAATTAACGACTGGCGTCTCAGAAGTCCATACTGGATTGAGTTCAAATATTCCAGGGACGACATTCCCCATCGATTCAGTGACCGTCGTACCGGCACCTTCATCAAGCCTCCAATACCCAACGAGACCATCATTCAAACTCAAATGCTTAAACGCACCCGTCTCTTTCAAGACATAACTCGTCCCCGATCCCGTCAAAACAACACTCCCCGTATTCGCCGTAAACGTTCCTCCACCGTTTTGCCAGCTCTTCTGCACCGTCACAGTATTCCCACCGTTGATCGCAAACGTGCCGCCAGAGAGCGAGAGATTGCCATTCACCGTCAGCGCTCTGCTCACCGTGATCGTTCCGGTGTTACTCGATCCGAGCTGCAACTGTGCGACACTTCCTCCGAATCCTGCATCCACCGTTGCATCTTTCTTCCCTGTTCCGTCGAAGAGCGCAATATCTGTCGCTGTCGGTGCTGTGTCACTGCTCCAGTTCGCCGCCGTGCTCCAGTTGGTATCAGACCCTCCTGCATCCCAGGTGCGAGTAGCGGCGAGAGCGGTGAGCGGAAAGAGGAAGACGAGGGTACCGGCAACGAAGCGTCTCAGAGGAAGGACATGCATAGTGGTTCTTATTGTAGCGAATGTGAGGGGGGGGGGAAGAAGATTTGTAATTGCGTTGCC
>JBBTVH010000003.1:0-5517 GCA_038063355.1 Patescibacteria group bacterium
TCGCTTAAACAAGAGAAAAACACATCAATTCAGCCCAGAAAATCTTCCATTAGACAGAATTTTCCTACATTCCCCCAAAATACCGTCAAACGCTTCATGCTGCGTGTACGGGGAATTCTTCTTCCAGTCCGGTGTGATTGCGGCGATCAGGGCGACCAAGGTGCGCAGTTCTCCGGTGCTTGCGGCGTCTCCCGTCCAATCGATTCCCATGCGTGCAAAAACATCGATCAACTGGTTGATGCGGTGGAGCGTGCGATGCACGGCTTCCTGCAGGAGCTGTTCCCGGCGCTCGTCGATCGTGTAGAGATAGCCGTCGCCGCGGTAGAAATCCGGGATTTCCGCAATAATCGACTGTGCCTGTTTGTAGGCGATTGCAAGATTCTCCCAATGCTCTTCGTCGATCTTCTTGAGCGTTTCCGCCTGCGCCATGATGTGGTCAAAATCCTTGCGGACGATGTAGAGGCCTTCGCGGGTGTTGCGGAAGACATCTTCAAGCGTCAATTTATGCATCTGCCGGATGGCGATCTCCTGCTTGTTGCTTACGAGCTTGCTGATGCAGAGTCCAAAGACGAAGAAGGCGATGACGCTCTGGAGCCCCGCAAGCGCTTTACTGAAGCCCTGCGGAATGATGTCGCCGTAGCCGACGGTTGTTGACGTGATGACGCTGAAGTAGATGCTGTCGCCGAGGCTTTTCCAGATCGATTCGAAACCGATGGGCGCGGGGGCCTGCGTCGGTAACCACTGCCCAAGACCGAAATACATTGCCGCAAAGGCGAGTACGAGGCCACCCCATAACAGTCCCAGCGCGGAGTAGGGGAGCTGAAGGACTTTGTCGATAATGATGGAATGACGGCGGAGGGGCATTTCTGGATATTATAGCATGAATCCTATTTTCGATCCATTTTTGGGAGGATGCAGAGGATTCAAAGGATTCAGAGGATCCTCAGGTTTTTGTAGCAGGGTCAGTCTTCACTGTTTTGTTTATCGTTGGAGGTTCTTTTGAATCCTTTGAATCCTTTTTGTCCTTTGAATCCTTTTCGTTCAATGCAACACTCTTTTGTGCTCCTCTACTATCCGTTTTATAAAACCCCGTTCCCTTGAACTGGATCACCGGCGGCGCGATCTGTTTTTCGTTTTTTTTGGATCCGCAGGCCGGACACTTGGGGATGGCATCGCTTCCGAACGGTCGCTGGAATTCGAAGACGTGGTTACAGGCGGTGCAGAGGAAGTCGAAGGTGGGCATAGAGACAGCTTAAAGGTGGAAGGTGAAAGCTTAAAGCTTTCTCCAAGCTATTCCCCTTAGGAAATCATGATCGTAGAGATCTAAAAAGATTTCTCACGGCGAAATAGGTAACCACTATGCCGCCGGCTATCGCTGCTCCTGTGAACAAGAGGGGGCTGTTGATGGCATCAACAAAAACTTCACCTGCCGCCTCTGCTGTATGTTCAACAGACATAATTACGCGTTTCCGACGGGAGTGAGTCGGTATCCATCGTTCGATCTTCCTCCTCCGATGAGCTGCAGAGCATCCCGCCCGACGGCGTCCGGAGCGCTGATGAGAGCTTTGATGGCTTTGGGTACTACATTGATGACGCGGCCGATGCCCTTATGCACCCATTGGGTTTCCCATACTTCTTTGATCATTGCGCGCGTTTCCGAGGTGATTCCGTCGCGTGGAGTAAGGGCATACTGCTTGTCGCTCGGCAGATCGATCAGTACGTTTCCCACCCGGGTCACGGCACGGTGGATCTTTGCTCCAAAATATCCTACGGCTCCGCGAACCATACCGAGGGTATCGGTTGCATCAGGATTCCCTGCGGTGTCCTTCGCGATCAGTTCGCCAGTCTTTGAAATGACATTCGAGCGAAACATTGTAATAAGATTCTACAACGCTTCCGACGATCTGTGGAGCAGATTCTCCTCTTTTTTCTTGCGCATCTTCACGGTTCTCCGGTAAAAAGTCGCGGCTTCGAAAGAAGTTTCCCGCTCTTTTCTTTCTTCGATGGCCGCGCCCGCAAGGGTGGCGGCCGTTTTTTGATGCATGGGAGAGAAACCTATCCTTCGACAAGCTCAGGACAGGCTCATTCTCTCCCATGAGCTCTCTTTTCCCTTAGTGGAGCGCCTCCAGCGCGAGACCCGCGCTTCGGCGGCTTATTAGATTGGTGCATCTTTAAACGCTACACTGCGCTGGCTCCATGCTTCCCAAAGCCTACGACCCGTCGGCAGTCGAAGACTCTATCTATAAGAGGTGGGAAGACAGTGGTGCATTTCGTCCGGAAAGCTGCGACCCGAAGGGGGAGCCGTTCACGATCTCCATGCCGCCGCCGAATGCAACGGGGCAGCTGCACCTTGGCCATGCAGTGATGCTGGCGCTGGAAGACATCTTCATCCGGTTTCAGCGTATGCGGGGGAGGAAGACGCTCTGGGTGCCCGGAACGGACCATGCCTCGATTGCCACGGAGGCCGTCGTCATCCGGCAGATCCAGAAAGAGGAGAGGATCGCAGACCCCCGCAAGGCGCTCGGCCGGGAAAAGCTCATCGCACGCATCAAGAAATTCGTAGAAGAGAGCCGCGGCACCATCCGCAACCAGGTCCGAAAAATGGGCGCTTCCTGCGACTGGACCCGCGAGCGCTACACGATGGATCCGGCGCTGGCCCGAACGACCTACGAAGTATTCGTCGATATGTATAAGAGAGGAGTGATTTACCGCGGACATCGAATGGTGAACTGGGATCCGAAGCTGCAGACGACATTGTCCGATGATGAAGTGGTGTGCGAGGCGAGGACGGAACCGTTTTATACGTTCCAATACGGGCCGTTCCAGATTTCCACGTCACGCCCCGAGACGAAGTTCGGAGATAAATATGTCGTGATGCATCCGGAGGACGAGCGTTACAGAAAGTACAAGCATGGCGATACGTTCACCGCGGAGTGGATCAACGGGCCCGTCCATGCGACCGTCATTAAAGACAGTGTTGTGGATCCCGCATTCGGCACGGGAGTAATGACCATCACTCCATGGCACGATGCAGTGGACTTTGGCATCGCCGAACGGCACGGGCTCGAGAAAGAGCAAATCATCGGGTTTGACGGGAAGCTACTTCCTGCTGCCGGAGAATTTGCCGGTACACCTATTGAAAAGGCGCGGCCGCTCATCGTCGAGAAGCTTCAGAAGAAGGGGCTGGTGGTCACGACCGTGGAAGGCCACGAGCACAATGTGGCGATCAGTAGTCGTGGCGGAGGTATCGTGGAGCCGCAGATCAAGGAGCAGTGGTTCGTGGACGTGAACAAGCGCGCCGTCAATTGGAAAGGAAAGAAGATGACGATCAAAGAGGTGATGAGCGACGTCGTTCACAGCGGCGACGTCCACATCATCCCGGAGCGATTCAACAAGGTGTACTTCCACTGGATCGACAATCTCCGCGACTGGTGCATCTCGCGTCAGATCTGGTGGGGTCATCGTATTCCCGCATGGTACAAGGGATCGGAAATCTATGTTGGCGTAGAGCCGCCCGAAGGGGATGGTTGGGAACAAGATAGTGATACCCTCGATACGTGGTACGGCGTGTCGCAGTGGACGTGGAGCACGCTCGTGGATCCAAAACTGACCGAAGATACCTCCCTCTCTCTCCAGGAGATCATCAAGCGCAGCCCGGATCTGCAGGCTTTCCATCCCACGCATGTGATGGAGACGGGATATGACATCCTTTTCTTCTGGGTGGCGCGCATGATTCTGATGACGACCTACACACTTGGACAAGTTCCATTTAAGACGGTGTATCTGCACGGGCTGATCCGCACGCGCGACGGCAAAAAAATGAGCAAGTCTCATCCCGAAACGATGATCGACCCGCTGGATATCATCCCGAAGTACGGAGCGGATGCACTTCGCCTTTCGATGATCGTCGGGCAGAGCCCCGGAGCGGATTCACGGCTCTACGAAGAGAAAATCGCAGGGTACAGAAACTTTGTTAACAAGCTCTGGAATGCGTCGCGGTTCGTGCTTCTGCAGTGCGAAGCCGCAGGTCTCCGACCGGCGGAATTGAAAATGGATCCTTCGACAGGCTCAGGAGGAAAATTGAAAATAGACGAATACTCGCTGGCCGACCGCGCAATGCTCTCGCGGTTGCAGAGCGTCATCCAGAAAGTCACAGAAGGATTGGCCGAATATCGTCTGAGTGAGGCGGGAGAGACGCTCTATAGCTTCGTGTGGGATGATTTCTGCGACTGGTATCTCGAACTTTCGAAAGGAAACGCGAACACGGCGGTCCTCGTTCATATTCTGAGAAAAATTCTGCAACTTCTTCACCCGTACTGTCCGTTTGTGACTGAAGAACTCTGGTCGCAGGTAAAACCGGAGGATGCCGGCATGCTCATCAGCAAATCCTGGCCAGAAGTGAAGAAGGAATGGGTGGATGCAGAAGCCGAAGAGACATTCCTCCAACTTATTTCTGTCATTCAAGCTGTCCGCAAGATTCGCGCAGATCAGGGCATCGAGCCTTCCAAAGAAATTTCCGCGATCATCCACACCAAAAAATGGGTGGAACTTCTGGAATCCCAGGAGGGGCACATCCGGCGCATGGGAAAAATCTCCAGTCTCACGTTCGACACCGATGCGAAGCCGCATAAAAACGCCGCCAGCGTCTTCCTTCCGGAGATCGAAGTGCATGTGCCGCTCGAAGGACTGATCGACGTCGCCGCGGAGCGCAAAAAATTGGAGAAGGAGAAAGCAGAATTGGAAAAATATGTGAATGGCATCGAAGTGAAGCTGAAGAATGCAGACTTTACTGCACGAGCTCCGGAAAACGTGATCGCCGCGGAGCGGGAAAAGAAGGAAACGGGCGCAGAGAAGCTTCGGAAAATCACGGAGCGACTGCAAATGCTCGGCTGATGGTATTGCGATTCTTTAACGTAAGATCCATTCCGTCAGATCATTTCCCTCTCCATGCGTATCTCCGTCGTCATACCGGCGTTCAACGAAGAGGCCACGCTCGGCGCGTGTCTGGAGTCGATCGTGAATCAAGACGTTCCGGCGCATGAGGTGATTGTCGTGGATAACGGATCCATCGATGGCACTGCGAAGGTGGCGGGGGATTTCGGCGCGAAGATCATCAGCGAGACGCGGCCCGGGATCGTTCATGCCAGAAACGCCGGCTTCAATGCGGCGACGGGAGATGTGATCGCGCGCATTGATGCGGACACCCGTGCACCGCGGGACTGGATCCGCAGAATCCGCGATCATTTCGTCTCCAATGATTGCGACGCTCTTGCCGGTATCGGCCGGCCATACGATGCGCTGCTGCTGCAGACCACGCTCTACATGCGCCTTTTCTTCGCTTTCATGCGGATGCTGCAAGGAGGAAAGGAAGTTCTGCTGGGATTCAACATGGCCATTTCGCGCGCCTTCTGGCGCAAGGTCCGCGACGAGCTCTGTACAAATGAAGAGTGGATCCACGAAGACATCGATCTCTCCATCCATATCCACCAGGCCGGTGGCAGAATCCTGCGTGATAAT
>JBBTVH010000004.1:0-2409 GCA_038063355.1 Patescibacteria group bacterium
CGAGTTGACCTTGGATGGCATTAGTGCCCATTGTTTGTTCTGGCCCCACGGGGCTGCGGTAACTCACACACCCTCTGTGAGCAAGTTCGTGCCGAAGTATGTGTGTGATCAGGGTTCTCGTGGCATTCAGGAATGGGCTGAGCGCAAATGTATCGAACTCATGGAATTGAGTTCTGCTCTCAGAAACCACGTGATCCCGATGTTTTGGGGCCCATACCAAGGTCTTGAAGTCGCGTCTGGCTATCCTTGGGGGATGTGGGATCTTCCTGCGGGAAATCTCGTTGAAACCGGATTCCAGCGGTTTGCGGAGTAAACGAAAAACATCCGCATAAGTGCCGGGGAACTTGGAATCTCCTTGGCTCATGAAATCCATCCCGGTACGGCCGCGATGTGTGCTGAGGATTTCTTGGCCTTGGTAGAAGTGTGTGACGAAGACGAATATCTCGGAGTCAACGCCGATCCCAGCCACTGCTGGGCCGGTGAAGATTTCGAAACGCGTTTTACACGCGTTGGGAAATATGTGACGGGCTGCCATGTGAAAGACATGCAGCGCATTACCGGTCGTTCCCTGCTCTCCATGCAGGACGATTGGAAATTACGTGGCATGCAGTTCACAAAGCTCGGTGAAGGAGAGCTCAATCTCCATCGCTATGTCCAGCTCATGGTCGACATCGGCTATCCGCAGCGTTATCGGGAGCTTCAAGCACTCGATGCCACAGCGACTGTGCCGTTGGTTGGCGAAGCAGAGAGTGCTTACTACGAGTTGGATGCCGTTTCTGAACTTGCGACGAAGTTCATTGCCGAGCAACTCTGCACGGCATTTGCAACACAGTCGTTCGAGAAAGACATGGGTGCCAGCTAGGCATCCCATACCACACGATTTTCTGTCATCGACCTCCCCCGCGTTCCTTCATAGGGACGCGGGGTGGTTTTGTATGTGTATGTTTATTCGATGAGACGCACCAACGGTGCGTCTCTACCGCAAGCGAATGGCTTGCTTCATTCTAAAAAATTCTCGATCCTGTTCGGGATGGATCTCGTTTTATTCGGCATTCAGGGAAGCGGCAAAGGAACCCAGGCCCGCAAACTTGCGGAGGAATTCGGCTATATCCTCTTTGAAACCGGTGGCGCATTACGTGCGATTGCCGCAACGGACAGCGATCTCGGGCGGCAGGTGAAAGAAATTATCGATGTGGGACATCATGTATCGCCGGAGATTGTGATGGATGTGGTGAAGGCGGCAGTGAAGGGGTGCCCGAAGGACAAAGCGATCATCTTTGACGGGATTCCCAGAAACATGGATCAGATGGAGCCTTTTAATCAGGTGCTCCAGGGAGGCGGCAGAGCATTCCGGTGCATCGAGATTCATGTGGATGAAGAAGCCGCCGTGCAGCGCATCCTCAAGCGCGCGGACATCGAAGGCCGCGCGGATGATGCATCGGAAGAAAAGATCCGGTTACGCATGCAGCTCTTCCATGAAAAAACGGAACCGGTGATCGAGGCGTACCGGACGAAGGGGATTGTGGTGGACATCGATGGAGAGGGGGAGGTGGAGAAGGTCTATAAGAAGCTAAAGGCTGCCGTACGAAATTGAAAATTGAAAATGGAAAATTGAAAATAAGAACAACAAAGGGGCTATATCGCTTAATTTTCAATTTTCAATTTTCCATTTTCAATTTACGCTGCACACATGCCCCAGTGCCAGGTATTCACTCCGGCCGAAATTGACCTGTTCCGTAAAAGCGGGGCCATCCTTCGCGGATGTCTCGACTATCTTGCGCCCAAAGCGGTCATAGGCATCACTACGCTCGAGCTCGATCGTCTTGCAGAGGAATTCATCCGCGGCAAAGGAGGATTGCCTGCGTTCAAGGGATACAAAGGGTTTGAGTACACGCTCTGCACCTCCGTGAACGAGGAGGTGGTGCACGGTATGCCCGGGAAGCGCGCGCTTCAGGACGGTGACATCATTTCGCTCGATTGCGGCGTTGTCTATGAAGGCATCATCACGGATGCGTGCTTGAGCGTGGGCGTCGGATCGATTTCCCCGGAAGCGCGGAACTTATTGGATGTCACAAAGAAAGCGCTGGATGCGGGCGTTAGCATGGTCAAAGGAGGCTGCCGCACGGGTGATATCTCGGCAGCGGTGCAGAACGTAGTGGAGGGCGGGGGATTTACCTGCGTCAGCATGCTCACGGGCCACGGGCTCGGCTATACGGTGCATCAATATCCTGATGTGCCCAATATCGGCAAAAAGGGAACGGGGGCTATACTTCCCATCGGCACGGCGATTGCCATTGAACCGATTGTGACTGCGGGCGAGAGCGACGATTTGCATCTCGGTGAGGACGGATGGACGCTTTCGATGAAAGACGGTGCCTTAAGTGCGCATTTCGAGCACACGATCATCGT
>JBBTVH010000005.1:0-1089 GCA_038063355.1 Patescibacteria group bacterium
GGAGAGGAGGTTCTGGTACGAGGGGGTGACGAGGGGAATATTAAGATTCAGCTTCGGGATAATGATGCGGTTTTCCGGAGGACCGACATCCGGAAGGTAGCTCAGAAGATCTCCCGCAATGTTTCCGGAGACCGCGAGCGAGGGGCTTTTCATGAGCTTCTCTCTGAGCGCTTCATCCACACTCGTCACAAGCGCATTCGTGCTTTGCGCTGCCTGGATCGGCCGGATCTGGCTTCCGACGATTGCCCAGAAGCTCTGGTAGTTGAGCGAGAGGAAAAGCGCGGCAAAGAGCGCGGCGAAGGTACCGCCAAAGCGCACAGTATCAAGGACGAAGAGCGTACCGCGGCTGTACTGCTTCGGTGTTTTGTTCTTGCTGACGATCCACACGGGTTGCGTGAGGAAGGTCCATGTCACGCTTCCGGTGCTCCTCAGCTTCCCCCGGCCTTGCGACCACACGGACCGCAAGTCGCGGGCGCTCGTCACGTACTGGTCCTTGCTTTCACTGATAACATTCACGGCCGCCTTGTACGCCGAAAGCTGCCCTGCTTTGAGGTACGCAATCGCCTGGTCTGCGCGGATCTTCGGAGCGTTCTTCGGTGTTGCCTTGGGCTCTACCGGAGCTTCCACCTTCACTGGTTCCGTCTCCATCCAGAGCATTTCGGGCTCGGGTTGAACGGTCTCTTTCTCGATGTGCTGAGGCATCGACTGTGAGGAAACTTCCGGGATCACAATCGTGCCATCCGGGAGGATCTCTGCGCGGTGAGAGTGGGGGTCGAGAGGTATCAAGGGATTATACAGGAAAAGGGCATTTCGTGCATGCTAAATGGGTTGCAGTGTAGCGAAATAATTCGGAATGCGGAATGCGGAATTCGGAATGGTTTTTGTGGTTTATTCCGCATTCCGAATTCATCATTCCGCATTCGTGATCGTTCCTCCCCCCACAATCTCCTCTCCACGATACAACACAAGGGATTGACCGGGCGTTGCTGGAGCCGAAGGATCCTGAAAACGGAAGAGCCCTTTTCCTTGCGAAAATGTCAGCATTCCGCGCTTGCGGGGAGAAAGCGAGCGGCTCCGGTACTCAAACGG
>JBBTVH010000006.1:0-4585 GCA_038063355.1 Patescibacteria group bacterium
TCCAGGATCACAAGCGCGCCTACGAAGGAGATACAGGACCGAACACAGGAGGCATGGGAACGTATTCCTGTCCCGATCACTCGTTGCCGTTTCTCACCCCGTCTGATCTCGATGAAGCGAAGAAGATTAACCGGCAGATCGCAGCTGCGCTCCTGAAAGAATGCGGCCATCCCTATCGCGGGATTCTTTACGGTGGCTTCATCGCGGTCCGTGACGGTGTACGTGTGATCGAATACAACGCGCGCTTCGGAGACCCGGAGGCGCTCAATGTCCTTCCAATTCTCGCATCCGATTTCGTGGAACTCTGTCAGTCGATGATTGATGGAACATTTAATCCGCACTTTGTGCGCTTTGCACATCAGGCGACCGTCTGCAAATACATCACGCCGAAGAGTTACCCGGACGCGAAATCGGAAAAAGGGCACGAAGTGATATTTCCGAAATGCACAAAAACAGGACGGATCTACTATGGCGACATCGCGCAGGATCCTTCGGGGAAGTTGCTTCTCGGAGGTTCCCGGTCTTCCGGAATCGTTGGAATAGGATCTTCTCTAGAAGAAGCCGAAGAAATTGCACAAAAAATGTGTTCAGCAGTGAAGGGTCCCGTGCGGTTTCGCAAAGACATCGGAACAGAAGAACTGGTCCAGCAGCGGATAGATATGATGAAAAAACTGCGTGGTTGAATTGTTGTATTGCTGAATTGTTTTATTGCTGGAGAATACTTCCCTATCGCTTGCGAGCAATACAGCCATTTAACAATACAACAATTCAGCATACGATTACCGAGATGAAACGCCCCGATCTGACAACTCTCCTGATTCCCTTCGTCTACTTCATCGCGGGAGCGAGCAGCCTCGCCGGAGTCGCGACGACATTTTTCTATAAGGATGAACTGCATCTCACTTTAGAGCAGCTCGGGATCCTCGGTTCCGTCGCGATCATCCCGTGGAGCATCAAGCCGATCTACGGAATCCTTTCCGATCGTGTGCCCCTGCGAGGGCTTCGCAGGAAACCCTATTTGATCCTGAGCGGATTTCTGGGAAGCATCGGATACCTGTCTCTCGCGACCTGGGTGGATGGCTTCTGGGGAGTATTGATCGCTGAGCTGATCTCGGCGCTCGGTTTTGCGATGGCCGATGTGATCGTCGACGGCATCGTTGCAGAACGCAGTTCCTCGCATAAAGCAGCAGGAAAACTTCAAAGTATCTGCAGGGCCGCCATCATGACCGGCGCGCTCGTCGTCGCCTATTCCTCGGGAGTGCTCACGGAATCCATCGGAGCGCGACGGGTCTTCCTGCTCACCGCGACACTCCCCCTCTTCACGTCCCTCATCGCGATCTTCCTGAAGGAACTTCCCATGGAAATCGCCGCATGGGACTGGCGGCAAACGTGGGCGAACTTCAAAAAAGCGCTGCAGCCGGCCATTCTTTGGTCCGCGCTCTTCCTCTTCATCTGGCGGAGTACTCCCACAAGCGGCGGCGCGTTTTCCTACTATTTGATCGATGAGCTGCATTTCGATCCGGAGTTCTTCGGCACGCTCGCTGTCATCAGCCGCTTTATGGGGATTGCTGGCGTTTTGATCTTCCGCAAGTGGCTGATCTTGATTCCGCTTAAGCGCCTGCTCTTCGGCATTGTCATCGCGAGCATAGTCTTGAGACTCCCCTCGCTCGGACTCATCTACGGCTGGTATGCAGTCCTCGGCGTAAGCCCCAAGTTCTTCGCGATGGCCGATACCCTCATCTCCGCGCCACTCACCGAGATCGGTTTCTTGCCGCTTCTCGTCCTCGTCGCCCGCATCTGTCCCAAGGGGATTGAGGCAACGGTCTTTGCGGTGCTCGCGAGCATCATGAATATCGGACTTGCGATCAGCGACATGGGAGGTGCGATGCTCGTGCACTTGTTTGATGTGCATCAAGCCACGTCGCTCGTGAGCGACGTGGCAGGCGACCTCCCAACAATCATCCCGGCGAACTATGCGAACCTCGACAAAGTCCTCTGGATCGCGATCTTGAGTAGCGTGCTTCCGCTGCCGCTTCTTCCGTTTCTTCCGGAAACGCGGGCGGAAGAGGAGATCAGGGAAAGGGGAATTCCTTCGGGTATTGAGGCACAGATTGAAGGTGCGCCTATCGCATAGAGAGGGACCGCATACAAGTATGTGTGCTCCTGGATGCATGAGATATTTCACTTTCAATTTTCAATTTTTCATTTTCAATTTCGCCGCCCGCTCCGCCTCTTTCATCGCTTTGACGATGTTTTCCATATCCCCTTCCATCACTGCGGGAATATTACTGAAGTTCTGATTGATGCGGTGATCGGTGATGCGGTCCTGGGGGAAATTGTACGTGCGGATTTTCTCGCTGCGGTCTCCGGAGCCGATCTGGGTACTGCGCATGTCGGTGCGCTCCCTATTCTTCCGTTCCTGCTCCGCGGCGTAGAGGCGGCTGCGGAGCATCGCCATGGCGTTCTGGCGGTTCTGGAGCTGTGAACGCTCTGTCTGGCAGGCAACGACCACGCCCGAAGGAAGGTGCGTGATGCGGATCGCCGATTCCACTTTGTTCACGTTCTGGCCGCCGGCGCCGCCGCTACGGAAGGTATCGATTTTCAGATCCTCCGTACGGATGACAATATCCACTTCCTCCACTTCGGGAAGGATTGCCACGGTGCAGGTCGAGGTGTGCACACGCCCTTTCGCCTCGGTTTCCGGAATGCGTTGCACGCGGTGAACGCCAGATTCAAATTTCAATTCTCCATACGCACCGTCTCCTTCAATGCGCGCGGTCGCCTGCTTGATGCCGCCCGCATCACCGTGGGAAATATCGAGTAGTTCCGGCTTCCAATGCTTCGCTTCAGCGTAGCGCAGATACATCTTCAGAAGCTCCGCCGCAAAGAGCGCGGCCTCCTCCCCTCCCGCGCCGGCACGCACTTCCATGATCACGGAGCGGTCGTCGTCGGGATCTTTCGGGAGCATCTTCTCCTCCATCTCTGCTTCGATTTTTGGAAGATGCTCTTTGGCTTCCGCCGCTTCGACAAGCGCGATCTCTTTGAGTTCCACGTCACCCTCAAACTCCTCCGCAGAGGCAATCGCCCGCAGTGCCGCATCGCGTTCGTCCGCAAGCTTCAGGATGGGATCAAGCTGCTTGCGACGCCTACTCAGAGTCTTCACCTTTGCAATATCGCCGAACACGGAAGGATCCTCCAGAGAGCGGCTGATCTCGGAGAATTCTTTGCGGAGAGAGGCGATGCGGGCGTCCATCGGACGTATGGTAGCGCACTCCTGTAAAGATTCAGAGGATTCAGACCCTTCGACAGAGCTCAGGACAGGCGATTCAAAAGATTCAGAGGAATTCCTCTGAATCTTTTGAATCTTTTTGATCCTTACGGCAGATTCATCTCCGCCGTATCAAACGTATAGCAGTGGCTTCCCGCCGGATGGTCCCAGAAGGGCGCGTACTGCTCCATATCTTCGTAGTTGAATGTCGTGCAGACGGAGAAGTGCGTGCTATCTTCCACAATGTACTCATAGGGAATACCTTCGGGATCAGTTGAAGGAACGCGCTGATCCACGGTTTCACGGACAATCACTTCAAGACTGCTCGGAAGCGGTTTCAAGGAAGACACCGGTGCCGGGATCGGCTTCGACCAGCGGTCATTACCATAGACAATACTGAGCGTAGCATCGGCAATCACGCGGATGTCCGAAAGACGCTGCCCGTCGATGCGGCGGTCGCGTTCCGTTGCGGGAGATCCGGCCATGAAGAGTCCGTAGACAATCGTAAGGGCGACGACAACGATCGAACCCAGAGCGTACGCGCGATGCATATTACCCTGTTCGAGCACGGGCTTACGAAGGGCGTAGAAGTAATAGGTGAAGACGCCGCCGGCAACGAGGAAGACGACAACGACCTTGAGCAAGAACCGCACGGTAATGTCTCCGCTGAGCAGCGAGAAGACGAGTGTGATGAGATCGCCCATGAGCACGGACGCGGCAACAAAGAGCGTGAGATAGGTGAGCCACCGGCGAACGCCGCTGCTCTGCTTTTCGCTGTGCATGCGCATTTCCTTCAGAAGCAGCCGCGACATCCAGAGGAAAATCGGAAAAGAGACGATGAGAGCTGCCAGCGGCCAGCGGATGCCGGAGCGGAAACTTTCGTCGGTCACGTAGCGTTCGAGCGCGAGGTCGGGAAACCACCGGTTGACGTATGCAAACGCCAGAATGACGAAGCTGATCACCGACGTGTAGAGACCGGCAAAGGCCAGAAGGTGAAAGAACGCATCGCGTGCACCTCCGGCATCCGGAGGAACGGGGACGGCTACATCAAGCCCTTCGGCGCCGATGGCAACGGCGACGTCATGTTCTTTCCAACCCGCGCTGAGCAGGAGCATGCGGATCGTCTGGTGATCCATGCCTTTACTGCGGGCATGGGCGATGAAGGATTCTAACGAGGACTGGGGGGTGGATTTTGGCATAGGGGGAGTGTAACAGTGGTGGGGAGTACAAGGTATAGAACGGATGAGAAGTACTTTCGTAACAGAGAAAAGGCAGGAAAGGCTAAACCTTCCTGCCCTTTTTGCCTTTCCTATCAAT
>JBBTVH010000007.1:0-12880 GCA_038063355.1 Patescibacteria group bacterium
ATTGAGCGCGGCATCGATCACGTCCATCACGAGAGTCGAGGCGGGGGCCAGCCCGTCGACTGCAAGGTATCCAAGGAATGCAATCAGGTTCGGAATGCCGTAGGCCAGAAGGAAGATCGCCACCATCCGCCAGGTCATCGCCCAGAGATTCCCGCGAACCACCTCCTTGCTGCGCTTAAGCGCGCCACGATAGGCAATATCCTCCGTCACAACGATGATGTCATTGAAGATCGTGCGCAGGGAATAGATGATGCCCGGGATAATCAGAAGAAGAGACCAGAGGAGCGTGAAGCAGGTGCGCAGCAGCTGTGTGAGAAGCAGCGGCAGAATAAAGGAGTGCCCCTCGCGGGCGACCGCCGCCAGCGACGTGCGGTTTCTGCCCGCGCGGGAGTGGACGAGTTTCTTTCCGATGAGCAAGACGCACGCGCCGCCCCAGAGCATCACCACTGCGAGCACAAGGATTCCGACGACGGCGATTGCGACGGCCATGTCCTGTTGCGCTTCCGTAAATCCAAGGAAGTCGCCGCTCTCGTTCCAGTCCATGAGCGTGGAAAAGATATTCATGAGCGCTCCGGGGATCAGGAAAAACCAGAATGCCACTCCTTTGAGTGCGGGCTGTTTCTTTCCAAACGCCCAGGCGGTGCCGATGAGGGAAAAAGGCGACGAGATAGCCAAAAAGTACGCGGGATAGCCGCTCGATGCAAGCATTCTTATCCGGCGGTTACTTGCGCTTTACGCGGATGAACCCGGAAATATCTAGGGTGGAGAGCTGCTTCTCCTCTTTTCCGAGAATATCGAGCAGCAGGTTGATCCCCAGGGCGTCACTCGCCATGTGGCTGCACTGGACCATGTTCACGTGGTGCTTCTTGGCCTCGTCGAGCGTTTTCTCGGTGACGTGCATCGAAAGGATCGTGCCGATACCCGCGTGAGACTGTGCGATAAGCTGCTCTTCGGGGCCGTTCGTTCCTCCCGTGAACTCCGTCGCCGTGATCTTGCCGGGGCGTCCGTTCTTCGAACCGTTTACGATGATCGGGGGGTTTCCCTTGCGGGCGTACTCTTTGTATTCCGGAATATCGAGAAGTGCGTTGAGGATCTCTCCGAGATCGTCGAACTCCTTCTTGCAAATCGTCTTTTCAATGAAGCGCCAGACGAGGTTGTCGGTGATGGTGTGGCAGCAGAATGCCGGAATGCCCAAAAGCTCCGCGGCGCGCTCCGTTCTGAAAAGGTTATCGGCATGAATCGAGCGCCAGACACGGTCTTGGCGTGGTCTCAGGTGTGCTTCCGAGTGGTTTACCGGAACGCCGAGGGAAGCGAGGACATCCACCTGCAGCCCCATCACCTTGTCGAGATCGGCCAAAGCACGGCCCTCGGGATGGTGAATCAGAACGGCGTCGATCTTCTCTCCCTTCTCACGCAATTTGTCGATGAGAAGCATCTCCGGCGTCTCGATATCGATGCCTACCGCCAGACGCTTGATCTCCTCCGTACCGCTTCCGTTGATCATGCGGCAGTCGGAGTACGGATTCCACGTCCGTTCGCTGTCGGCGAATTCCTTTTCTTTGCCCTCGAGCTTCGCTTGGCGCTTTTCCTCTTTCTTCAGCGTCTTCTCGATCTGCTTTCGGCTGCGGACATCCGCATCGATGCCGATATCGACGCAGCGCTGGAAGAGTTTGTTGAACTTCATAGTGGGAGCAGAGTACAGCGCTCATGATGGGGGAAGCAACTTTGTCTTACATAGGGCAGCAAGGATGTCTCTTTCGGTATCCACTTTCTTTTGTCTCCCCGACAAAAGAAAGTGGAGAAAGAAAAGCGCACCGCGCGCCAAAGCTCCTCCTCCCGGCCCTGTGTCTCGCCGGAAACGCCTCCAAGGCTTCGGCGTTTCCATCTCGACTTCCGTTCGCTGCGGCGAACGGAAAAGCAGGGCCTTCCCCAACACCCCCCGTGGCGCGCGGAACCCACCCGCCTATGTTTTCACTACGACTTTGGCATCCAATACCGAAATCCCTGAATCAGAAACAAGTACAGGATTACAATCCAGCTCTTCTATCTGCGGACATTCGTGGAGCATCTCCGAGACAGCGACAATCGCCCTTGCTAGCGCATCAATATCACTGCGTGCTTTGCCCCGCATTCCCAAGAGTAGTTTCCAACTCTTCAATTCCGTGAGCATCCGGTATGCCTCTTCCTCGTTGATCGGAGCGATGCGGAATGCCGTGTCTTTGAAGAGTTCCGTGTAGATGCCGCCGAGTCCCACCATTACCATCGGACCGAAGGAAGGATCCTGGAGACCGCCGATGATGAATTCGTTGCCTGGGGGGAGGTGCTTTTGGATGAGAATTGAAAATTGAAAATTGAAAATTGAAAATTTAGACGCCGCTACATTCGCCATGATCTCTGCGCATGCAGTTCGTACTTCTTCGGGCGTATTGAGATTTCCTTTTACTCCACCCACATCTGTTTTGTGGAGAATCTGCGGTGAGCTGATCTTGGCGATCACCGGATAGCCGATTTCCTTCGCAATCTTTACAGCTTTATCCGCGGTTGTTGCAATCTTCGCTTTGGGTTGCGGCAATTGGTAAAGCTCGAAGAGCGTTGTGGCCGTGTCTTCATCGAGAAGGCCGGTGTGCCCCGCGAGAATCTTCTGCGCCTTCTCCTTTCGCACCCGGGCACCACGTTTTCCCGTCGCTTCTGTTCCGTTTTTCCGGGGAAGCAGCGTTGCTATCGCGTGCACCGCGGCTTCCGGAGTGGGAAAGTGCGGAATTCCCGCTTTCATCAGGATCTCTTCTCCTTTTTCCATGCTCGGGCCGCCCATGAAACAGGCGACAATGGGCATCAGCGGCTGGCGCTTATGAAAATCTGCGATCGCCATCGCAATTTCGTCGACGGGCGTCATCACTTGAGGAGTCAGAAGCGTCACGACACCATCAATACCCGAGTCATCACCGGTCGCTTCGAGTGCGGAGGAGTAGCGGTCGCACAGAGCATCACCCAAAACATCGATTGGGTTATTCACGCTCGCGGAAGAGGGGAGCTGCGACTTAAGACGATTGCAAATTGCAGATTGCAAAGGAGGTAATGCCAGTCCTGCCGCTTCCGCAGCATCCGTCGCAAGGATTCCGGGGCCACCGGCGTTGGTGATCACGGCGATGCGGTTCGTCCGAAGCTGTGGTTGTGTGGAAAGCGTCTGCAGGAGCATCAGAAATTCTTCCGCATTGGCGGCGCGATGTATCCCAGTCTGCGCGCACGCGGCGTCGATAGCCGTGGAAGAGCCTGCGAGCGCTCCGGTGTGGGAAGAAGCCGCCTTGCGCCCGGCATCGGAAACCCCGGACTTCAAAAGCACGATCGGTTTTGTTTTTCCGATCTTCTCCGCGGTCTTCAAAAACCTCCGGCCGTCTTTGATGCTTTCGAGGTAGAGCCCGATCACGTTCGTCTTCGGATCGCTTCCAAGTTCTTCAAGGAAATCGCACTCGTCCATCAGGGCCTTATTGCCGATGCTCAAAATCTGGGAGTAGCCGATGCCGAGGCTCAGCGACTGATCAATGAGTGCAACCGCGAGCGCGCCGGACTGGCTTACGAGCGCAATCGATCCCGCTTTGGGGAGATCCTTGGCAAACGAAGCATTCAGACCAATGCTCGGGATGAGGATGCCGAGACAGTTGGGGCCGATCAGACGGATTTGCGATTTGCCATTTGCGATTTGCGATTTGGCTGCCTCAACAATCTTTTTCTCGAGTGCACTACCTTCGTCCGTGTGTGTCTCACTGAATCCTGCCGTGATAATGACGGCAGTTTTCACTCCTTTGGCGACGCATTCTTTGATCACACCGGGAACCGTCGGCGCGGGTGTCACGATGATCGCCGTATCCACTGCGCCGGGAATCTCGCCGATCATCTTGAACGATTTCTTTCCAAGGATGACTTCACCCTTGATATTCACTGCATGCACATCACCGTTGAATCCCTGCGTCAGGAGATTACTCAAAATCATATGCCCCACCTTGTGCGGGCTCGCACTTGCCCCGATGACAGCGATGGATGTTGGGTGCATGTGTGTCGGGAAATTCTACTCCTGTTGCTCAGCTGTGATGATTTTTTTGTCTCTATATTCTCCCACTGCATCCAGATAGGTGTCCTTTGCTGATTCCTCCGATACCCCTGACGTATCCAGCTCTGTTTTGCTTGCTGCATATATATCAGACCATGCAGTCCCCTTTCCATCACGCACGTGCTCCAAGAGGGTGGCTTTCACAATGCGGACGCGGGGATTCCGCCCTTGCGCCAGATCTTGGCGGTACCGCTGTACAATGCTTTCCAGCTTACTCATATCCCCGGGGACGAGCCGTACCTTGCCCTTAGTAATTCCTTCCATCGTATCGATTTCCTTAACCATGTCATCAACGTCGATATCCCCCTCGAACAGAGCCGTTTCATAAATTTCGATGATGAATCCTTTTCTTTCCAGATATTCGATAGCCTCCCGTAGCTGTTGTTTTCCTGTTCCTTCCGCCTGGCGTGAAACTTCCTGTTGTGCTGCTACAACATTGATCCAATCATCCGGAGAATGCGGCTGGCCTTCTTGCAATTGTTCCATATACCACATGCATGCCGCTCGCAGATAGGGATCCTGCACACGTAACAGGTGATCACGCCAGACACCTCTCCCTTCATCTGAGATCGAAGCTTCGGAAACGCCATTGTAGAAATCCTCTGCGAGAGCATCTATAAAATTTACCTTTTCCTTTTGTACTACAGGTGCGTTGGGTTGAGGCTGCTCGGGCGTATCGATCCACTTTTTTTCAAGCATGCGAATGAGTACGGCCTTATACCAATCTTGATGTGCCTTTAGTACGCCCATTACTTCCTCGCGTACGCTGTTCCAATGAACGGGCTTTCCTTCTTCTATTC
The DNA here is from genome assembly GCA_038063355.1 of Patescibacteria group bacterium. Lineage (GTDB taxonomy): Bacteria > Patescibacteriota > Gracilibacteria > Peribacterales > Peribacteraceae > 2-12-FULL-55-11. Next base: position 4,906 of record JBBTVH010000007.1, read on the forward strand.
GCCTCAGCAGTAAATTATACAATTGATACTCGGTTGTTGCGCCAGGTGTTCTTAAATTTTTGTAGATCCCAGAAAGGTTTGTGCCAGGCGTAAGCAGTGGCTGAGCGGTTCCTGCGGATATTGCATCCACTTTTTCCACATGCATTGGGTGCGGTTCGTGCTGTGTCATATAGTATGATTATACATCAATTTTCCTTTTTAGGCAAATATAGAATATCTATCAGTGGATTCATACTATTGCGCTACAATGCGCGGGTGTCTTTTCTCCAGATCATCTACGCCTCCACCAGCGGTCATACAGAGTATGTCGTCAGCGTGCTGAAGGACGCCCTCAAGGGCGCCGCACTGCAGATTACAGATTGCAAAGCGGAAGCTGCAACGCAGGAGGATCTTTTGAAGGGTGAAATCCTCATCCTCGGTTCCGGCACTTGGAACACAGGAGGTGTTGAAGGCCAGATGAATACGCATATGGTGGATTTGCTCCAGGGTAGAGCCAAAGACATCGATCTTGCAGGAAAGCCGGTCGCCATCATCGCGCTTGGTGATGATCGCTATTACTATACCTGCAGGGCGGGGGAGCGCATGCGCAGGTTTGTGCTGGATCACGGAGGAAAAATTCTCGGAAATACACTGCTGCTGGTCAATGAACCGTACGGTCAGGAGGAGAGAGTCCGGAAGTGGGCGGAAGCACTCCTGAAAAAATTGAAAATTGAAAATTGAAAATGGAAAATTATGAATCGCATTTCTCTTAAAATCATAGGCGCGCACCCTTCGACCCCGCTCAGGGTGACCCTGCGCATACAATTTTCCTACAACGCATGACAAGAGTTTCTCTAAAAGTAACGGGGGCGCAGGGTCAAGGGGTCAACTCCATAGGAGAGATGTGTGCAAAGGGTCTCAAGCGCGCGGGGTACTGCGTGTTTGGATACAAAGAATATATGTCCCTCATAAAAGGCGGCCACAGCAGTTACCAACTTGATGTCGCATCCGAAGCCATCGAGAGCAGCGAGACAACGGTCGACATGCTTGTGTGCTTCAATCACCACGGACTCGAGCGTAATGCCCGGGAGGTGAAGAGCGGCGGGATCATCCTGCACCAGACGCCGCAGTGGAAATTTTCTAAAGAGGTGCAGAAGACTCTGGAGGAACGCGGCGTGCGCGTGGTGTACCTTCCTTCGGAGGATGTGATAAAAAAACTCAAGGCGAAGCCGATATTGGGCAATGTACTCGTGACTTCCGTGGTGTGGGCATTACTTGGGCGCAAGGCGGAGGAATTAAAGGAACTTGTACAGGAACAGTTCGGGCACAAGGGAGAGAAGGTTATAGAGATGAACTTCAAATGTATCGAGGAAGGGTTTGCCTTTCTACAGACAATTGAAAATGGAAAATTGAAAATGGAAAATTTACCGAAGCCAAATTTGGAATGGAAAGATCATCTGCTCATCACCGGTAGTGAGGCGATGGGATTGGGGCTCATTCACGCGGGATGCCGTATGTACTGCGGATACCCGATGACGCCGAGTTCGCAGCTTCTGAGCTTTGTCGCGGACATGCAGAACAAGACCGGGATGGTGATTAAGCAGGCGGAGGACGAGATCACGGCGGCGCAGATGATGAGTGGTGCGATGCACATGGGCACGCGCGCTGCGACCGGGACTTCGGGCGGGGGATTCGATCTGATGACAGAAACAGTCTCGCTCAATGCGATCATCGAGAATCCGTCAGTCTTTATCCTCGCGCAGCGCCCGGGCCCTGCTACCGGCCTTCCCACGTGGACGGCGCAGGGCGATCTGTTGCTTGCCGTTGGCTCGGCGCACGGTGAATTCGCGCGCTGCGTGATGGCCGTATCCGATGCAGAGGACTCTTACGATTTGATGTCCGAAGCGTTTAACATCGCGGAGAAGTATCAGACTCCCGTGATCGTGATGACGGACAAACAGATTGCGGAAGCGTTATTCACACAAAAACCGTACGATCAGAAGAAGGCGAAGATCGATCGGGGGAATCTGGTGACAGATCCGAAGGCGCTCAAGGAGCTCAAGAGCACGGACCGCTACAATCCCACTGCGAAAGACGGCATCTCGCCGCGATGGCTTCCCGGAGCCGAAGCCGCGACGTACTGTGCCCAGGGGGACGAGCACAATGCAGACGGCTCCGTGGATGAAAGTGCGAAGAATGCGGTGGAGCAGATGGAGAAGCGGCTGCGAAAAATGAAAGCTCTTGAAAGAGAGATTGCGGAACCAGTTCTCACGAAAATTGAAAATGGAAAATTGAAAATTGAAAATAATGATGTTGATTTAGATCTTCTGGTTGTGAGTTGGGGGAGCAATAAAGGGGTGATCATGGATGCCCTGAAAGGGCACAAGGGCCAAGGGCGCAAAGTCGGATATCTCCATTACACCTATCTTTGGCCCATGAAGACGGAGCGGCTGGAGAAACTCATGAGCAAGGCGAAGCGCACGGTGCTTGTGGAATGCAATCACGGAGGACAACTCGGCATGCTGATTCAGATGTCCGGTGGTCCCACGATCAAAGACAAGATTTTGAAATACGATGGAAGACCTTTCTTTGTCGATGAGCTTCAATCACTGCTCTCTGCTCCCTGCTAACTGCTCCCTTTTCCATGTCTATTCCTCTCGATTCAGGTACGGCCAAGAAGATGTTCGCATTCCACTGCGGCAACCAGTGCACGTGGTGCGACGGGTGCGGCGATTATGGCATCTGGACGGCGGTGAAGCGGGCACTCAGTGAGAGCGACATTCCGCCGCATGGCGTTTTGCTCTGTTATGATGTGGGATGTCATGGAAATACCAGTGACAAGATCCTCGGCTACCGTTTCCACGGTCTCCATGGCCGCGTGATTCCCTTTGCGGCCGGCGCGAAACTCGCCAATCCTCGTCTTCCGGTGATGGCTTTCGGCGGCGACGGCGCGAGCTTCTCCGAAGGCGTGGGGCACCTGGTCCATGGTATCCGCAGCAATTATCCGATTGCGTTTGTGCTGCACAATAACGGCAACTACGGGCTCACTACGGGGCAAGCAAGCAGCCTTACCCAGCAGGGCCAGCCGATGAATAGTTCCCCCAACGGCATTCCCGAGCACACGCTCAACTCCATGGACTTCGTGTTCAGTTTGGAGCCGACCTTCGTCGCTCGCGCCTGGTCGGGGGATATCGACATGATGACCAAAGTCCTCAAAGCAGCGATCGGCCATCGCGGATTCGCGTTTGTGGACATTCTTCAGGCATGCCCTACCTACAACGACTTCGCCACGCACAGTTTTCTCATGGAGCGCTGCTACGACGCTAACGCCGAAGGGCACTTGCCCGACGACTTTGCAAAGGCCCGTGCCCTCGCGCTCGATACGTCAAAGCGTATCGCCTGCGGTGTGCTCTTCCAGCGCGAAGATATTCCGTCGTTCTACGAAAAGCTGGAGCCGCGGAAGGACAAAAAGACGACTGCGGTCGAAGAGGTGCAGATCGTGGATACTCGTGCTTGGGAGAAGGAATTCGTGTAGCATACCCTGCCACTATGCGCCGAGCTTTTACCCTTATCGAGCTTCTCGTCGTCATCGGCACAATCAGTATTCTTTCGACGATGACGATTGTTGCGGTCGCTCCACGGAAAAATCTCGGCGAGGCTACAGATGCCAAAAGGAAGCACAATATTAAAGAACTGCAAAGCGCTCAATATCAATATCTCATTGACCATGGCGTGTTCGCTGTGGATCAAGCATTGCCAACCACAGAAGCATCACAGATGCCTGTCTGCCGTTTTTCAAAGACAGACTCTTCCTGCATCAATATAGATCCGCTTATCGGAGACTACATTGCCTGCCTGCCGGTGGATTCTATGGAGGCCAATGTGCTCCATACCGGATACACCGCATTCACCAATGCCGGGCGTATTCAAGTCCGGTCGACGTATTTGGGATTGGGTGTAGCTACGCATACATGCGAGAACTCTTCGACATCTCTCGAGAGCAGTGTCGCATCTTCCTCGGCGGGATCAGAGATTGCCGACCCGCCCTACAGCTCTTCTTTCTCCTCGGCCAATACCACCTCTTCCTCAGCGATTACCTCGGCATCCTCTTCCTCATCAACAACCACCTCTTCTTCAGTGATGACATCAGCTTCAGCTTCGTCTTCCTCTACAGCTACCTGTTCTGTCAACTCCGATTGCGGCATTACCGACCCGTCGATTTGCGATACTGATCCGAATGCTACCTATATCGAATATACCTGCAATGACTCGAATAATGAGGAGGAAAGTTTCTGCGACGAAGAGACTATTCCGTGTGATCCAAGTCTTGACGAATGAACCTCTGCGGACAAATGGTATGGCGAGGTACACCCATGGGCGTTGGGACCGTATTTTCTCTATAGTGGGGCCATGCGCATCGATATTGTCACACTATTCCCACGCATGTTTGAAGGCCCGCTTACCGAGAGCATCCTCAAACGTGCCCGTGAAGACTGCGGCTTGGGGCGGCCGCTCCTTACTATTGTATTCCATGACCTTCGGCAGTTCGGCCTTGGGAAATATCACCAGGTGGATAACAGCCCGTACGGCGGCGGGGCGGGGATGCTGATGCGGGCGGATGTTGTCGTGTCAGCTATTGAGGGCATCACTGAAAAATTGAAAATTGAAAATGTAAAATTGAAAATGCCGCACCGTATTTATTTTTCTCCACGCGGGAAGAAGCTCAAGCAGGCGAAGGTGGAGAAGTTGGCAAAGAAAGAGTGGCTGATTTTGCTCTGCGGTCATTATGAAGGTATCGATCAGCGTGTGATTGACGGAGGTTGGATCGATGAAGAAGTTTCGATTGGTGATTACGTGCTCACAGGAGGCGAGCTTCCCGCGATGGTCCTCATTGATGCCGTGGCGCGGCAGATACCGGGTGTACTCGGCAAAGATGTTTCGGCACATGAAGAGAGCTTTTCGGCTTCCATCGGCCGAAAGAAGGAGTATCCGCATTACACGCGCCCGGAGAAATTCCGCGGACTCACGGTACCCGATATCCTTCTTTCCGGGCATCATGGGGAGATAGAGAAGTGGCGGAAGAGTCAGCTTCGCTGAATTGAAAATTGAAAATGTAAAATTGAAAATTATGGAAGATCTACTCCAGACATTGCAGGCTGCACTTACACAACATGGAGAGCTGACTTTGGCTATTCGCGTTCACCCTAGTGCGCGGAAGACGCAGATGAAAAGCGTGATGGCCGATGGTGCGGTCAAGATTGATGTTGCCGCTGCGCCGGAGGAGGGAAGGGCGAATGCAGCACTCGTGGAATTTCTTGCGGAGGAGTTTGGTGTTGCAAAGGGGAATGTGGAGATTGTTGCAGGAGAGACGGGGAGGAAGAAGGTGGTGCGGATTCATCAATGAACTCTCCCGGTATTCGGCGCATGGAGTAGGGGCATTGCATGCAATACCCCTACAAGACATGTTGAGCTATCTCTCCATCGCCTCCCGTATCTGCCCCTCCAGATCCGCGGCATACGGAAGACCCGTGTACTGCTTTCCATCGATGAAATACGTTGGCACCAGATTCACGCCGAGGCTGCGGAGCCAGGACTGCTGTTCTTCGATCACGCCGGCGGCTTCCTCGCTTCCGAGGCAGTCTCCGAAGGTCTTTTCATCGAGTTTTAGTTCCTTGGCATAGGACAGGAGCGATGCACGGTCGCTTCCCGTGCGTTCAAAGAGCAAGCGGTGCATGGGGAGACCGGCATTCTGCTTTCCTGCGCAGTACAGCGCCGAAGACATCTCTTTACTTCCCGTATATTTCTTGAGCGGCAGGATCGCGATGGTGAGCCGGAGTGTCCCGGATTCCATGAACTGTTTCTCCAGCATCGGCATGTATTCCGTGAGGAAGTCGCGGCAGTAGCTGCAGTGGTGCTCTGTGATCAGGAGCATCGAATGTGCGGCGTCGCGGTTGCCGAGTTCTAGGAGGCCGGAAGAGAGGAGGCGCTCGGGAAGAAGCGATCCAGTAAGACTTTCGGGTTCTATGGCTTGTTCTTTTGCTGGAGATTCACCGTCGCCTTCGGTTTCTTGGGGAGGTTGCGAGGGTTGCGGAGGTTGCGAAGGTTGCGAAGGTAACGTGCAAGCTCCGAGGAGCAGCAGGGCCATCAGTGAGAGTTTGATATTCACTGATGCAGTGTAATTGCAGATTGCAAATTGCAGAAGACACATTGCCTATTTGCAATCTGCAATTTCTTATTACAGGCATCTCGCTCCGCCTTCCGTGGATTCGCATCCTCCGGGGCAGAACGTGTGCTTCGAGCGGTTCGCGGCGTCCGTGCAGCGAAGTACCTGCGGTTGGCTGCACGAGCAGGCGGGATCGGGGGTGGAAGGTGGAGGGGGTTGCGAAGGTTGCGAAGTCGCCTGATCTGCAGTGACCGGTGGACGGGCAAGGATGTTTGCGGCGCCGGGTACCACCACGTTCGTCTCCGGCTGGATGGCCTGGAATACCAAAATTGTCGCAATACCGGCAAGGTAGGCGGCAAGGGTGACGGCATTTTGTGGGAGGTGCTCCATTTCTACTGATTTTCCTCGCCTTTCTTTCTTATTGCAATAGCATGAATCGGAACACGGTGCAGAATTGAAAATTGAAAATGTAAAATTGAAAATAGCTTCCATGTTACGCATTTCCCTTCTCGGCATCCCCATAGACCCTGTCACCATAGAGGAGGCGATCAGGCGTGTGGAGGAAATGCTCAAAGGGTCGAAGCAATGTCATGTCATGACGCCGAACAATGAAATGCTTGTGGAGGCGCATCGTAGTCCCACGTTCAAGCAAGTGCTTATTCAAAGCGATCTCAATCTTCCGGACAGCACAGGGCTTTTGTGGGCGGCGCGAAGAAATGGGGAGAGGATTCCAGAGCGCGTTTCGGGTGTCGATTTCGTTGAGAGGTTGTGTGGTGGGTTGGATGAGAGCGCTTCGGTGTTTTTCTTGGGGGGAAGAAGTGGGGCTGCGAATGGAACGGCTGAAAAATTGCAAATTGCAAATTGCAAATTGCAAATTGCTGGAATGCATGAAGGATCGCCGCGGGAGGTAGATGCTCAGGAGATCGTTGATCGGGTGAATGCATCGGGTGCCAAGCTTTTACTTGTTGCCTACGGCGCTCCTACACAGGATCTCTGGATCGCGAAGCATCTTTCGCAGATGCCTACGGTGCGTGTGGCCATGGGCGTCGGCGGTACATTCGATTTCCTTTCGGGAAACGTACAGCGCGCACCGCGATTTATGAGGTCCATCGGCATGGAGTGGCTGTGGCGAGTGATCCTTCAGCCGTGGCGTATCAAAAGAATCTGGACGGCTGTCGTCACATTTCCCGTTCTCGTTCTCACATCAAAAAAGCAGAACTGATACAGAGCTGCTACTCATGCATGCGTTCCTCGTGCGACACGTACCATTCCACCTCCCCCTTCTGAAGTTTCACCAACTTCGGTCCGTTTTTTGTCTGCACAAGATAATCTCTTTGGTTCTCGTTGCTCCGAAGCAACGTAGAACTTGTGACGACGTCCTCTTTCAAAAGCAGATACACCGCGATGTCGGGCTTATCGGTCAGTGCTGCCTTCACGTTGGCCATCGCGCGACCGAGAGTGGCGGCCAGAGCAACGACGAGCATGGAAAGAAGAACAGCCCACATCATCGTGTGGCCGTACCGCTTGCGGGAGATGAGGGAAAGTTCCATTTCCCAGTAGTATAGCAGAAGTCTACATCGGGTGGTACCTTTGGCGCATGTCTCGGGTTTGTCTTATCGTCATCGACGGCTTCGGAGTGGCTCCAGCGGGTCCTGGAAATGCCCGAGCGCTCGCTACAATGCCCACCCTTGCGACATTGGAGCGCGAAATACCGAATACCATCATGAACGCTTCCGGCAACGCCGTCGGGCTTCCGGAAGGCCAGCAGGGCGCTTCGGAACCGGGACATCTGACGATGGTGGCGGGGAGAGTGGTGTGGCTGCCGCTGGAAAA
>JBBTVH010000008.1:0-1845 GCA_038063355.1 Patescibacteria group bacterium
GGGTACCCATCCCTGGACGAAAATAATTGTCCAGCAGTTCAGGCTTGTCATGGAGCCCTGATAGCAACAGATCATAATCGGGAAAATGGTTTTCATCGGGAGGAATAGATTCACCGTAACCGGTGAATTCAATTCTTCCTGAATTATTTAGGAAGGCCAGCCCTTTTACCTTGAGCAACGTGTCCGTGTTCATTGTAAGATCGTGATCCTTGTATGCTTTGAGTAACTCTAACCACGCGAGTTCACCGTCGCCAACCACGCAGACATCTACATCAGTCCTATTCAGAACCAGATTGGCCGAAGCCGACAGACTACCGCCCATCGCGATGAGTGTGTCTGGAAGCGCAGCCTTTGCCAGATGCGAGAGTCTCTTTACCTGGGAATAACACGTCGACACCACGGCGCTCAATCCGATGACGTCCGGTTTCGTTTTCAGAAGATAGGACGTAACCTCATCATCGGTCGGCAGCAACATGTCGACGTCATAGAAATCGATGTCTTGTCTCGCGTATCCTGCCTTTTCCATGCATTTGACGATGTTCACGATCGCAATTTTCGGCATGATCGGTAACTCGCCTCCACCGCGACTGGCTGTAGAGAACACTTCTATTCCGTGAGACGCTCGTTCATAATTCGACTTGGCGTATACTTCAACTGGAACCGTAAGAAGCAGCACTTTCATATTAATCCTCTAGTCAATTTGTGGGGTCTGCAAATGACTTTATGCCTTCGACAAACTGGTAGTTCAGGCACTCCCAAGCGCCTCGCGAATGCGAATAGTACATATTCCTGCGATCAATTGCATCTGCCCGGACACCCAAACACCTGCGTGGTGAGAAGGACTGAGTAGAACGTGCATCGAAGCAATGAAGATCGCGATTCTCGGCGGTAGCCGATTCATCGGGTTCCATCTCGCGAGAACCCTAGCCGAACACGGCGCGCACCAGGTGACCCTATTTAACCGGGGTTACACCCGCGCACCGGGACCGCTTCCCTCCTCAGTGAAGCTGGTGATCGGCGACCGAGAGGTGCCGGTCCACGCCGCCTTGTTGCTCGACCAACGGTTTGACGTCGTCTGTGATATCAGCGGGTACTCCCCACGACACGTCTTGCCGTTCCTGACGCCGAGTCATCGATCCCGCATCGGGCACTACGTATTCTGCAGCACGTCGAGCGTCTATCGGGTCCCGGTGCCCACGCCGCACACGGAAACCGCTTCGCGAGCGGCCACCACGGGCACGTACGGTGGCGATAAGGCAGCCATCGAAGATATCTTGATCGAGCATTGGCATCGAGAACGATGGCCAGTGACGATTGTCAGGCCGCAGGGTGTCTTCGGACCGTTCGACGCCTCGCAGGCTGCCTTCGTCTTCTCGAGGCTGCGCACGTCGATGCCCATCTTTCTGCGTGCGGGAGCAAAATTTCGTATTAACTTTCTCTTCGTCCACGATCTCGTGGCGGCATTTGTCGCCTTGATCGGTACAACCGTTTCCCACGGTCGAACCTACAACGTAGCGGGTGACGATGCCGTCACACCGCACGATTTCGTGAGGATCTGTAGCGAAGTATCGGGTTATCCTGCGAACCTTCGAACCACTACCGATTGGCGTCACCAGTTTGTCCAGATTGGCATGCCCTGGCTTCCCTACGAGTTGGTCGCCGATAATCGGGCAATCAAGAGGGATCTTGGCCTGGCCTTCACCTCGCTGAAAGCGGGGCTGTCTGAGACCTGGACGTGGTTGCAAGCCCATCCAGACCAGCTCAAGCCCCAGCTGCTCCCGGCGGAGCACTATCTCAGTCGGCATCAACCGATTCCGTTCAGCCTCGTCGCCACCGGACTCCGGC
>JBBTVH010000009.1:0-5711 GCA_038063355.1 Patescibacteria group bacterium
CAGGAGTTCTTCCAGTGAAGATGATGGATCTTCGTCTTCTTCGTCTTCTTCGTCGTCTTCGTCCTCCTCGTCCTCCTCCACATCCTCCTCTCTGAACCCCTACGGCACGATCCGTTTCACGGCTCCCTCCTATACGGGCAGCGAAAAAGACCGTACCGCCAATATCAGCATTGTCCGCACGGGCGGCAACCAGGGTACGGTCAGCGTGGAGTACGAGCTCCAGCCGGGCACTGCCACGACCGACGACTACGAGCCGACCGTTGCCACCGTTACCTTTGATGGCAAGGCCACGAGTGCCCTCTTCACCGTACAGCTCAAAGACGACACTATCGCCGAAGGAACGGAAACGTTCAAGATCGTCCTAAGAAACCCCACGAACCACGCGAGCCTTGGCGTGCCCACCACGGCCGATATCAAAATCACCGATGACGAATCGCCTTCGTCCACATCCTCTTCCTCGGCAGCCTCGGTCAGCAGCGCCGCGCCCTCGGTCGGCTTCAGTGCCGTGGAATACGCCGTCGCGGAAGCCGGCGGATCACTCACGATCACCGCTACCCGCCTCAACGGTACGGCAGGCGCCGTAACGGTCGCCTATGCCACGGCGGACGGGAGCGCCAAGAGCGGAACGGATTACAGCGGCGTCAGCGGAACCCTCAGCTTCGCCGCGGGCGAAGCCAGCAAGACCTTCACGGTTTCCGTGAGCGACGATTCGCAGATCGACGGTAACAAGATCTTCAAGGTGACGCTGAGTAGTCCCACCGGCGCGGCGCTCGGCCAGGCTACGTCCAATGTTGTGATCCACGACGATGAGGCTTCCGCGTTCGGCTCGGGTTCGCTTCGCTTCAGTAAATCCTCCTACGATGGATTTGAGTCGCAAGGCAAAGCTGAAATCATCGTCCAGCGCCTGGGCGGGGCCAAAGGAAAAACCACCGTCCAGTACTCCACCACCGACGGCACGGCCCGCGCGGGCAGCGACTACATCGCTACGAGCGGCACGCTCACGTTTGAAGCCGGCGAATCCAGCAAGTCGTTCATCATCCCCATCATTTCCGATGTCGCTTCAGATTCCGAAGAGACGATCAACGTGCTTCTGAGTAATCCCACCGGGGGCGTGCAGTTTGGAACGCCGTCGACCGCGTCGGTGACGTTGTATTAATGCTATCGGCAGGGGTAGGGGCATTGCGCGCAATGCCCCTACACGCCCTCGCCAGCGTTCGTCCTCTTCGGTAGCATCCCCCCATGCAGCTTTCCATTGCACTGCCGTGTTTCAACGAGGAAGAGAATCTTCCCGCGACGATTGCGGATGTGCATGGCTGGATGGAAAAACGTGATATCGCAGGGGAGATCATCGCCGTGAATGACGGCTCCAAGGATGGCACGGGGCGTGTTTTGGAAGAGCTTAAAAAGAGCCACCCGCGACTCCGCATTGTCACGCATCCCGAGAATCGTGGATACGGCGCCGCCGTGCGTTCGGGGTGTGACGCCGCTCAGACGGAGTGGATCGGGTTCATGGATAGTGACGGACAATTCAAAGCAGAGGACTTCGATAAGTTGATTCCGTTCTGTGAAAAGAATTCTTTCATCGTGGGCCGACGCAGGAAGCGCGCCGATCCCTTCCTGCGCAAAGTGAACGCCAAATGCTTCGGGTTTCTTACCTGGATCGTATTTCGCGTATGGGTCCGCGATCTCAATTGCGCCATGAAAGTCTTCCGCCGCGATCTCTGGCAGCGCATCCGGCCGGTGCACGCCACGGGAGCGCTCTTCAATGCCGAACTCTTTGTGCGTGCGCGCAAAGCGGGGGTGCGGTGGCAGCAAGTCGACGTCACGCATTATCCGCGGACAAAGGGCATGCAGACGGGAGCGAGTCCGCTCGTTATTTTGCGAATGTTCAAGGAGTTGTGGATGTTGTGGAGGTCCCTGCCCTAATTCTCTCTCGTATTCATTCCCGCTCCGCGGTGAACTCGTAGACGATTGTATCGTCGAATGCGGCAACTTGTGCAATGACTCCTTGTGATATCCACTCATTGATCTGGGAGTTGGTGTCCGATTCCGGCGAGGATACGATCCACCGCACACCTTCGTTCGTATATTCTCGGTGCAAATCCGTCATAATATTTTCGAGCATTTGCGTTCTCCGGTCGATCTCTTCCGCTCCGAATCCCAGTGAATGATCTCCCCATCCTGGGAGCAGGACCGGCAGGCCTGCCAAGATTGCCGCGTCGAATGTCCTTTCCTCCGAGGGCAGCAGGGTAATCTCGCCTGCTTGCACATTCTGCCTGACCCAAGCAAGGGCATGGATGAAATTGCGCGGGATGTTTTTCCGGGGAAGTTCCATCCAAAGAGCCGTGTGGTTTCCCACATTCGTGTCTTCCTTCCAAGCTTGGAATCCTTCGGTGCCGGACTGCCAGAGAAAACCCATGCTTGCCATGACAAGAGAGACAGCCGGAAGGATGAAGGCAATTCGCAGAGAATACCGACTGTGTGTGAGTACATGAGCGATGAAGCCAGCGGCAAAGATAGAGAGCGGGATCCATGCGACTTGCGTGAATTTCACGATGTCCCACGAGTACAGGTACTCGTAACGGTTGAACACGAATATGGCACCAAAAGCCATGATCAACGAAGGTATGTACATTCTTCTCGCCCATACCATGCCCATGATGCCAAAGAGGAGCGGAATAGAGAAGCATTGCAGGTTCCACAGGATCATTTGCGACCAACTGCCATGCAATACGCTACCGCGGGGAACAAGCGATTCCGAAACTGCTCTTACAATGAGTGCAGTGGTATCGGAAACAATAAAGGAAACAAACGCTCCTGCAATGACCGCATATACGACATCGATGAGATGACGAGGTCGTTCGGGGGATGTTCCGCCGGCATCTCGTGCCATGGCGATCAACCACGTGATGGCTGCCCATCCGAGTACAGAGATCACGAAAATACCGTAGAGAGCTGTCTGGGCCATTCCCAGAACTGTGGTGACTACCATGATGGCGAGTAAGGACAGAGGATTTGTCTTCTTCTCGGCATCAAGATTGGTCAGCATGAGAAAGAGGGTGAGACCTAGCGGAATCCCCAGCGTCCAAGGATGCTGGAACCAGTTATTGGCGACATCCGGAGGCATATCATTGAAGAAACCCAAAGACGATATAAAAGGAAGACCGCTTGTGAATGCCCCGAGAAATCCGGCAATGGGGCCAACTTTTTTCCCGAACAGACGGGTACCAATGTGGCCGTAGAGCAGAATGGTATAGAAAAAGAGGACAGTGGTTACAAGATCGATTGCGACATCAAACCGCAGCCGGAAAACGACTCGTACCATCGCGAACAGCGTGTCTACCGCGTAGTGATACGGCAGAAGGACATTCGCAAATGTTAGGTGACGGGGGGGATAGATGCCGTTTACGATCTGCTCGGTTATGGAGAAGTGCCCGGTGATGGTCCCCAATTTGTCCCAGTTGTCCTTCAGGACTACGGCGGGAAGCAGGATGAGCGTGCCGACGATAGCGCTCCACCAAAGCATCGTCGGGTATGCAAAGGGGCGTGCTCGGGAAGCTCCGCTTTTTCCGGCAGTACTGTAGCCCAGCAAGCCCAAAAAAGAGGTGCCTGCGGCTATGCCAAGATAGAAATCTTGCAAGAGCAATCCGAAGATATGCGTCGAAAGTATCCAGAGTGCCAGCGCCAATCCGGGCATGATGCCTATGGCGTCTTTCCGCAGGGAACTGCGGGAAACGATGAACTGCGTAAGGCGCCAGATGCCTGGCAGGAACGCAAGGAGTGCTGCGAGGATCTTCGGCGACGGATTACTCACAAATTCATCCGGCAGAAGGGAAAGAGCGCATAGCACGATCACACCCAGTATGAACAAACATACATGCACGACGGATAGGCGCTTTACCCCTACAAGGATGTCTTTCATGGAAAAGAGTATACGTGAAACCATCGCAAAATCATGTTTGTGATCACGGAGAGACGCAGTGCGGCGAGTACGGGAGCATGGCTTGTTGCCGATCGTTGCCTCTATACTGGGTGTTGTGCACTCTCTTCAAGGAAAAACATGCCTCGTGACAGGCGGTGCCGGGTTTATTGGCACGCACTTGGTGCGGGCACTTCTCGCTCATGCTCCGAAAAGCATTATTGTCCTGGACAGTCTGAAGTATGGAAAAATTTCCAAGGACATCATCGCCGACGGCCGCGTAACCTTCCTGCAAAAGGATTTTTCCTCCGAATCCGAAGCGTCGCTCCGCTCGATACTCACGGGTGTCGATGTGTTTTTCCATCTCGCCGCGGAAAAGCACAACCAGTCCATCGACGATCCGATGCTGGTCTACAGCGTCAATATTCTGGGCACATCACGTCTGTTTGAGGCTGCAGCCGCAGCAGGCGTGCGACGTATCGTCTTCACATCATCCCTCTATGCGTATGGTACCATGCAGCCGCCTGCAATGAAGGAGTCCGATACCCCCCGTCCAGAGACTCCCTACGGTATTTCTAAACTGGCAGGGGAGCATATTCTTGCTGCCTGCTCCAAGACCCATGGCATCGAGTACGCAATTCTTCGACTATTTTTCGTGTACGGGCCCGGCCAGTTTCCCGGTATGGGGTACAAGTCCGTGATTGTGAAAAATTTTGAGCGTATCCGTAAGAATGAACCGCCTGTCATCGTCGGCGACGGTACCCAGTCACTCGATTACGTTCACGTGAATGATGTGGTCGACGGCATCCTCAAGACGTGTCTTCTGGCGCCCTCCGGCACGCTCGTCAACCTCTCGTCCGGCGTTCCCACTTCCATTCTTTCCCTTACCACGCTGATGCTGGACGTCGCACAATCGCCCCTCAAACCGGTTTTCGCCGCGCCGGATTGGACGAGCGGCACATCGCGCACCGGCAGCAACGATGAAGCAAGGAGAATCTTAGGATGGGAGCCCGTCACTGGTCTTGAATCCGGTTTGTGGAACGTGTATCAATCCCTACCTTCCTCATCCTAGGGCATATGGTCCAGTTGTCCGTCATTGCTCCGTGTTATAACGAAGAAAACAATATCCGGCAGCTGGCCGAGCGGCTGTTGATGCTGTTTGAAAAACACTCGATCAGCGGAGAGGTGGTTCTCATAAACGATGCCAGCACGGACGGGACGCAGGAGATCGGGGACAGGCTCGCGGCGGAGCACCGGAGCGTCCGCTGCATACGTCATGATGTCAATCGGGGGATTGCGGGCGGATGGGCTACCGGAGCGGAAGCGGCGAATGGGCAGCTCCTGTGCTTCATCGATGCCGATCTGCAGCATCCGCCGGAAGAGGTCTGGCGACTGTACAGGGAAATGCAATGGTCGAATGCGGATATGATCCAGGGAACCCGCAGTTCCATCGGTCGCATGCGCGACAGCCGTTACTTCCTGAGCAGGACGCTGAACGGCATCTTGAATCTCCTGTTTAACATGAAAGCGGTGGACAACAAATCCGGCTTCGTCATTGCCCACCGTGAAGTGCTGCAGGATATTCTGGGAAGCTTTGCACGCTATCATTACTACAATACGTTCATCCGCGTGGCTGCGGCAGCCAAGGGGTACTCTGTCAAGGAAGTGGAAACCCTGTTTCAGGAGAGGAAAGTGGGAAAATCCTACATCAAGAAGTTTCCGATGAAGCTCATTGCACAGGTGATCGAGGACTGCATAAGAGCGTTTCTTGAATTCCGGATCCGGTCCCAGA
>JBBTVH010000010.1:0-3972 GCA_038063355.1 Patescibacteria group bacterium
TCTTCCATTAAAACTCTTGAGCGAGCAGCAAGACCGATATCCGATATTCGTTGTTCCGCAGCAATATATGCATCTGATGCTCCATAATACTGTCTTAGTACATCTGCGAGTGCAGGGTGTTTTCCTTGTAGAGATGGGGGGGGCTCATCAGGACGCGGCATAGTAATACTATACTAGTATATATCGATAGTATGTCAATACTATCCCAAACTCCTCCGTATCTTCCCCGCTTCCACAATCTCCGCCTGAATCGCCTCTTTATCGATAGAGCCCTGGAGCCTCTGCACAATCGTCGAGGTGCAGTTGCGATGGATAACGTGATGCGGCTTTTCCGGACCCAACGGAATTCCCCTCCACTCTTCGATGGCGGCGACGTCTTCGACGATGCCCTGGAACGCCGGATCGGAACCGGCAAGAAGTTCCAGGTTCTCGCGGTTGAAATACTTTCCCGCGTGGTGGAGATCTTCGCCGAGCGCCGGGTAGACGCGCTCCAGAAGCGGCAGTAGATTTTGTTCGCGTGCGAGCCGCAATGCACGCCCTGTCGTGATGAACTCCGGCGGAACGCCGATACTGTAGAGCGCCGCAGTAAACCCGATCGCGCGCGGCAGCTTCACCTTTCCTACGCCGCGGCTGTAGCCGAAAAGACCGATGTGTTGCAGGCGCTCACGCCGTGGCGGAACGTAAGCTGCGACGATATTGATCATCGGTGCTAGATTCTCAATCGTCTCTTTCCAAAGTGCGGTGCTGTCATCGGAAAATTCCCGCAATCGCGCAATCTCTTCTGCACTGATCGCGACCGCCTCGCGCCGCGGTGCTTCGCTGCGGATCTTCTCGAGCGCGCTGCGGACGTCATCGATGGGATAGTCATAGCGGAATGCGGACTGGATCGAGTAGGTGCGCACGCCGGCATATTGTTCCAGGAACGTATCGCAGTATGTGGGATTCACGCTGCCGCGGAACGGAAGCGATCCCGTACCGATAATAGGATGGACTGCTATCCCCTTCTCTTTTCCGATAGCAGCCAATTCGCTGAGCGCGACTTTGACGGCCAGAACTGCTGGGATGAGTCCGGCATTCATCGCAGGATCGGAACGCGCAAGAAACGCCCGCACGCCGCGCTCGGAGAGATCGACCTTCTCTGCAAGCAGTGCATCCCAGAACGGCTCGACGATGCTTCTTATAGAGAACAGCGATGCACAGTCCTCCACCAGCGGCGTCACACGCATCAGGCGAACGATGTCATGCTGCGAAGTTCCTGCTCCATGGAAGACTGACCGGTGGTACCCCGCGATGTCTTTGAACGCTTTGCGCACGGCAAAAATCTGGTCACTGCTCGTCGTGAGCGGCAGAAACATTTCCGTGACTGGCGGCCTCTTGAGCCCGATGTCATCTCCGAAATCCGCCAGCGAGAGAATATTCATCATCGCCCGCGCCATGCGGTGCATCTTTTCTACATCGAATGCGGGAATGCGGAATGTGAGGTGCAGATCGTCTCCGAGCGGATGCTCCTTAAAAAACTCCGTCGCGCGCGAAAACAATTTCTCCCCGACCGCTTCATCCACATACTTCCCTTCCCAGTCCCACATGTACTCGTCAATCGGGAGATCTTTGAAGAGAAGCAGCAGCTCCTCTATCTCGTCCTGCGCCGGTATAAACGGATCCTTCCTCCACCACGGCACCCCTGCATTGTCCGGGTGCTGCGTCGCCATGGTGATAGGGGGCCAGGACATGACTGAAGTGTAGCAATATTCGAACTGCAGCGAAGAGTGCCCTTCGACAAGCTCAGGGTCATTCGACTCTTCGAAATCACAAAGATAGCTCAGAGTGGTTTACCATGAGCGAGCCGCCGCAGCGGTGAGTCGAATGGTGGACGATCCCGGATTCGAACCGGGGACCTTTCGAATGTGAATCGAACGCTCTAACCAGCTGAGCTAATCGTCCAGAGTGTAAAAAAAGAATAATCCCGATGCTTCCAAATTTCTACGAAGCGAAGCTGCAAGCTGCCTGCCCGCCGTCCTGTCCCCCGTAGCCCTCAGGCGAAGGGTGGAAGCTCCACAGAGCGGAGGTGGGAGCTAATCGTCCGTGGTGTGAATGATAATCTCGAACGGCTATCTATCCGCCTAGGCGGATAATCGTCCAATGAATGCATTGTACGTTTTTTCACGCGCCGAAAGAAATCTTCCTGACAATTTTTGGTACAACTCCGCATGCTACGTGATTGCCCTTTTCTGTAGAAGAAGGTTCGGCATGCCTATTTCCTGCGCTTACAGAAGCAATAATCATCATGCCGGAATTTTTCGCTTCCCCGGAGACAACATGGGGACCCATCCATCGTGAAAATAGGCGCACTTCCCTTCCCCACCCGCTATGTCCACCGATCATCTCTCCTCCGTTATCGACCACCTCATGACATCGGAACACCACACAGACCGCGATACCCTTGCTCAGGAAGTACACAACCTCGCAAGCGAGTACCGGCATGTCATGAAGGCGGATCTTCCGGAAAATATGCCTGTCGGCGAGAAGGCTGCAGCGCTGACTCTCATGCGGCATTATCCGGATTAATGGCTGCGGAGAATCGCATGAACGCTAGAATGCCCTCATGCGCCGCCTGATCGTGAACGCCGACGACCTAGGGATCTCCGCTCCCCGGACCCATGGGATTTTCCAGTGTATGGAAGAAGGTGTCGTGCGCTCGGCGACGCTGATCGTGAACATGCCGGACTCGCTCAATGCCGCACGGAGGTTGAACGAGCGCAGCATCCCCGCCGGCTTGCACATCAATCTCACGGAAGGTTCCGCGCTCACGCCGGAGCAAGATGTGCATTCTTTACTCGATGCACGCGGGTACTTCATGGGAAGAGACCGTCTGGATCAGGCGTTCGACGAGGGAGTGGTGGAGAAAGAACATCTGGAACGCGAAATCCGCACGCAGATCGAATGGTTTTTGGATAACGCCGACGCTCCCACGCATTGCGACAGTCATCATCACATCCACGTGCATCCACAAGTCGCTCCGCTGCTTGGTCCTATTCTCAACCGGTATGGCATTTCGGCGATCCGTGTGCCGCTCGAGATCATGGAACGGATGGCATGGGAAATAACACCAGAGCGCACGGCGTACATCGAACGCATCCATGAGCAGGCACGCAAAGCAAAGCCGATCTTTGAGAGTGCGGACCTCCGCACCACGGATCATTTCCGCG
Source organism: Patescibacteria group bacterium (assembly GCA_038063355.1). GTDB lineage: Bacteria > Patescibacteriota > Gracilibacteria > Peribacterales > Peribacteraceae > 2-12-FULL-55-11. The sequence goes on from JBBTVH010000010.1 coordinate 3,207, forward strand.
GACTCGCGCTTTTAGGAGAGGCCGGGGCCAAGCGTTTGCGATCTCTCCTAACCGCGCTGCCTGAAGGCACGACGGAATTGATGGTCCATCCCGGCGCATGTGATCCCCTCGGCGACGACTTCAGCCGCGATCCGCAACGGGAAACAGAGAGAAACATGCTTCTGGATCCGGAGCTGCCGGGAATGCTACGAAGTAGGGGGATAGAGTTGATGGGGTACGGGGATTTGTAGAGATACAAAAAACCCAGCACCGGACGGTGCTGGGTAGGGGTCTTTGGTTCATACATTAGCAAGATGTAAATGTGCATCAGCTACGTCCGTTCTCTGGGTCGTCCACATGTGCCCTGAAGAGACGTTGGATATCCATAAATTGCAGACAAACTGCGAACGCGATTAGCCCGAGCAAAAGCTGAACTGCCACAGTTGGCTTGAAGCCAAATTCGATCAGTGTAGACATGCCGAGTGTCCACACTAAAAGATATGGCCCAAAAGCAGCCGCCTCACGAATCCAGGTAACAAATACTTCCTTGGCTGTTACCGTCCGTAAGCTCACAAGGACAATGAGGAATAGTGCAATTTGCGGCCCGTTTCCCAGAGGGGAAAGACCACCGTACACAACACTATTGAAGAGATTAAACCAAACCATATAGACCTGATCCAACTCTTCATACTGAGGATAGGCCGCTGCAAAGGCCGCTGCATTATCCGCCCCCAGCGTCATTCCAATAACACCGGGGATCATCGCCTGATTTCCCACGTGAATGTGG
>JBBTVH010000011.1:0-1894 GCA_038063355.1 Patescibacteria group bacterium
TGCCGATGAGAGTATTAAGTATTGGGTATAGGCAGGCCGCTGGGGTTTCATACTTCATACATAATACTTAATACCTAATACTTCCTAGGCTATCCTGTGCGGGTATGAAGCTCTCCTTGGAATGGCTTTCGGAGTTCGTGACCTTCACGACCACCGATCCCGAAGAGATCGCGCGGCGTCTAACGGCGCACGTCGGCGAGGTCGATGATGTGGAGATCCAGGGAAAGTATCTGAACCACTGCTGCGTGGGGAAGGTCCTGACGGTCGCGAAGCACCCGAATGCGGACAAACTCAGCCTCTGCGATGTGGAGACGGATACGGGAACGAAGCGCGTAGTGTGTGGCGGGACCAATCTCCGCGAGGGGATGCTGGTGGCGTTCGCCCATATCGGCGCAACGGTGAAGTGGCACGGATCGGAAGAGCAGACATTGGAGCCGGTGATAATCAGGGGAGAAAAGAGCGAAGGGATGATTTGCGCGGCGGAGGAGCTGGAGCTTGAGGAGATGTTTCCGGCGAAGAAGGAAGAGGGGGAGAGGCCTGTGATTGATTTGGCCCAATTGAAAATTGAAAATGGAAAATTGAAAATAGGAGCTTCATTGAAGGAGGTATTGAGTATGAATGACGTTATTTTCCATATCGATAATCATGCGATTACGCATCGGGCGGATCTTTTCTCGCATATCGGGTTTGCGCGCGAGTGCGTGGCGATCGGGATTGCGAAATGGAAGAGGAAACCTGAGTTTAAGGCATCAAAACCGGGCAAGCAGGCACTGCCCTTTAAGCTGATCGTCGAAGAGAAAAAGCTGATGCCCCGGTATTGCGCCTGTGTCATTGAGATCGACGGGCTCGGGGAGACTCCCGAATGGATGAAGAAGAGACTCCGTGCTGTCGGGTGGCGGCCACTCAATCTTCCTGTCGATATCACCAACTATGTGGCCACCGAAGTCGGCGTGCCGCTCCATAGCTTTGATCTCGACGATATCCGCGGCGATGTGCACATGCGGAAAGCAAAAGAAGGAGAGAAGATCATGACGCTCGATGGTAAAGAATGGAAGCTTCCGGCGGGCGCGCTGATCTTAAGCGACGACGAAGGCATCTTCGACATGCTCGGGATCATGGGAGGACTACGAAGCTCTACGAAAGATTCCACGCGCAGAATTTATCTTCACAGCGCCTCACTCGATCCCATCTCGATCCGTTCGACGGTGATTGCCACAGGGCATCGCACGGATGCCGCGACGGTCTATGAAAAAACCGTTCCCCATATCACTACCGAACAGGGTTTTCTTCGGGCTGCGCAGCTTCTTTTGGAGCTTGCGCCCGGTGCACGCATGGGATCGAAGGTTGAATCGTATGGTGACAACGGAGAGGGGAAGCCGATCACGTTCTCCGCCGAATATGCAGAACAGAAACTAGGTGCTGCGATTCCGGAGAAGACAATCATTCAGATCTTCGAAGACCTTGGGTGCACAGTGAAGAAGGCAAAAGGCGGCATGGCGGTAACGCCCCCCTTGTGGCGTCTCAAAGACCTCAAAGGCCCGCATGATCTCGTCGAAGAAGTAGGTCGCGTCTACGGTTTCGACAAAATTCCGGTCACACTTCCGGAAGCCTCCATCGCCCCGCCTGCGCGCGACAAGCGCATCCACCATCTGCGTGATGCCCTTGGCGCGCTTGGGTACATGGAGCTGATTCCTCTTTCGCTCGTGGGCCCCGACCTTCTGAAGAAGTGCAATTTGGATCCTGTCAAGTGTGTACAGGTGGAAAATCCCATTGGGGAGGAAGTGAGCATCATGCAGCCCTGCGTGATGCCGCAGATTCTGGATCACGCGTCACGGAACATGCTTCTGGTCCAGGATGCACTCAAGACATTCCACATCGGGAAGATCTTTCTTTC
>JBBTVH010000012.1:0-12434 GCA_038063355.1 Patescibacteria group bacterium
TCATGCAGAAGAGCACACGATCACTTCGCCTTGAGCAAAACACCCCAAAGGTCTGGTTCGTAATGTTAAATGGTTGAATGGCTAAATGGTTAGCAAAGCAATTGTTTTGTAGGGTGATAGAAAAGATTGCCCATCGCTTGCGAGCCATTTAGCCATTCAACCATTTAACCCTTTAACCCTTGTCCGCCATCAAAAACTTCTCCGCCGCCCTCCTCGCCCTTACTACAATCTCCGGATTGAGGAGCATCCCCAGTTTGCTTTCCGGAATGCCGCTTTGACGCAATCCGAATAATTCTCCGGGTCCGCGCAGTTTCAGGTCGATCTCCGCAAGCAGAAACCCGCTGTCGTGCTTTTCCATCGCTTTCAGGCGCGCCGAAGACGCCTGCTCCGGCGTGGAGGTAAAGAGGAAACAATGGCTTTGATGATCGCCACGGCCCACGCGGCCGCGGAACTGATGGAGTTGCGAAAGGCCGAAGCGCTCCGATCCTTCGATGCAAATAATGGTGGCGTTCGGTACATCGATCCCCACTTCAATGACGGAGGTAGAAACGAGGATGTCGAACTTCCGGTCCTTGAACGCACGCATGATCGATGCTTTTTCCGCCGGGACCAGTTTGCCATGCAGCGCCGTGATTCTGCGGCGCGGAAATTCATTGCTGAGCCGCTCCTTCTCGCGCTCCACCGAGCGTACTTCCTCCATCCCTTCAGCCGAAGATGTGGTGATGAGCGGACAGATCACAAAGATCTGCCGTCCTTCGGCGATCTCATGGTCGATGAAGCGCTCCACCGTGACGCGGTCTTTCGGAGCCACGACTTTGGTCTGGATGATTTTTCGGTTGCCCGGTTTTTCCAGAAGCACAGAGAGATCGTGGTGGCCGTAGGCGGTGAGCGCGAGGGTTCGGGGGATCGGTGTTGCCGTCATCGCAAGGAAATGCGGACTCCCCTTCTCGGCAAGCCGCTGGCGCTGCGCGACGCCGAAGCGGTGCTGCTCGTCGACGATCACGAGCTTGAGATCGTGAAACTGCACCGTTTCCTCGATAAGGGAGTGCGTACCGATAATGACGTCCACCGTTCCTGCGGCAAGCCCGAGGCGAATTGCCTGCGCCTCGGAAAGCGGCGTCGACCCCGTGAGAAGCGCGATCACGGGCAGGCGCGTTTTTTTAGTCGCCTGCCGGTACGTGTGAAAGCTAATGAGAATTTTTCCAATGCTTTCGCTGTGCTGCTTTGCCAGGATCTCTGTCGGCACCATCAATGCGCATTGCCCGCCATGCCGGAGTACGTTGGCCATGACGGCGGTAGCCACAAGCGTTTTTCCGGATCCCACGTCCCCTTCCAGAAGCCGCGACATCGGTTCGTCGAGTTCCATATCTTTCAGGATCTCATAGATGGCGATTTTTTGGCTGCCCGTAGGGGTGAACTTCAATGACTGAAAGAACGCGCGGATCAGTTCCACGTCCATAGGAATCTTGATGCGGTCGCTTTTGTGCTTCTTGATCTCCCGCTTTCGTTCCAGCGCCTCGCGCTGCACATGGAACATCTCCTCAAAGGCCATGCGGTCCAGCGCACGTTCCACTTTCTTCGGATCTTCCGGAAAATGCAGCGCCCGGATCGTAGCGGGACGACCGAGCAGGTTCTCTTCCTTCAGGACTTCTTCGGGAAGCGTTTCCGAAAGAAGATCGATCGCGCCCTTCAGCACAACCATCTTCTCGCGCAGCCACTTGGTGGTGATGATGCTGTGGCTCGGGTAGATCGGAACAAGACGGCCGGAATGCACGAGGGGCCTTCGTCCTGCGACTTCGAACTGTGGGCTGCTCATCGTAAGCTTGTACCCGTTCTCCGCGATCTTCCCCGTGAGCGCCACGTCGTCCCCGTCTTTGAGCATGCGCATGATATGCGGCTGATTAAACCAGGTGATATGCGCCATGGCTCCTTCATGATCCGTAAGGATCGCCTGCACCATCACGCGCCCGCCGCGCATCCGCACGAGCTTCAGCTGGCTAATGATTCCGCGAACCGTGACTTTGGTATCGAGCGGCGTGGAAGTAAGCGTCTGTACCGTCGTCAGGTCCTCATGCGCACGCGGAAGATAGAGGAGCAATTGCTCCACGGTGATAATCCCCATCTCTCGGAGCGCTTCGAGATGGTCTTTGGTAGTCCGGAGGAGAGCCGAAAGGGGGGTATCGAGTGCGAGCTTGGGCACGCGGAAAGTATAGCGGTGATGAATTGTTTTTATTGCTTTATTGATGTATTGCTTATCGCTTGCGAGCAATAGAGCAATTTCAGCAATACAACAATAATTATAAGTCTGCGGACGAAGAGCTTGCTGCTTCCGGTATCTTCACATCAGGCGGAAGCGGATCCCCTACAATCTGAGCCCCGCCCTCGCTGATGAGAGCTTCCAACACTTCCTTGGTGGAACCGAGGTAGACGGCAATCTGACGACCGGTGGCAAACACATGGACCTGGTCACCCGCGCGCCACGGAATTTCCTTGCCGTCAATCATGCGGCCGTCATCGGAGAGCTTCGCGAGTTCAGCTGTTGTCTCTTCTTCGGTGGCATAGTCAAAGATCAGCACATCTTCGGTAACGACCTGAATGACCTTCGCGTCGATGGAGAAGCCCGGGATCGTCGCGGGCGGATACTCTTTTTCGGAGCCTGGAAGCGGCTCAGGCGCTTTCGCGCAGGCGATGAGGAGTACAGGAAGGAGAAGAAGAAAAGGCGTGCGTCGCATAGGCGCAGAGTATATACTGCCCTTTGCAATTCCTCCCAACGATTCCATGCCGATTCTCGCCACCATTCTTGTCGCAGCCGCTATGGCCGCTACCGACCATTCCGCGGAATGCCTTGCCGAGCTGAAGCTCGATCGTGTTCCTACGAAGAACCCCACGCATCTCTACCTGTACCGCCGCTGCCTCAATACCAGGGGCGCCGAGGTGAAGCGCGATCAGGGGGTAGATCGCAGGCTCCAGCGCCTGGACCAGTACTTCTGGCGCGACAAAGAAACGGGCGAGAAGCGAAAATCCGCCTCGGAGGATCAGCTCAAAAACGACATCCGCAGCAACCTCTCCAAGCGCAAAGGCCAGCAGGAAGCCGCCAAGAGCAGAGCGGAAATCATGAAGGAGGCTCGAACCAAAGCGCGAACAAAACTGCGGCTTTTGGAACGGGCGCGGGATGATGAATGATCATATACCCGAGCTGTGAGCCAATCGGTTTCTTGAGAGAATCACATCCCTCTCTTGAATTTTTCTTTCTCAATTGCTAAAATGAATAGGACAAGCTTGCAGGCTCTGGGAGCCGAACCCCGCACTTCGCGGGGTTTTTTTGGTCGGGGCGGCGGGACTTGAACTCGCGGCCTCCTGGTCCCAAACCAGGCGCTCTAGCCAACTGAGCTACGCCCCGATGGTGAAATAATACCTCAAATGGATTAAATATCCTTACCGAGTTCTTAGCGCATCGTACTCCCGTTTCTGGGCGAGCTGACCCTGCTTTTTAATCTCCTCTTCCCTGTCCCACTTCGCTTTCTTCGCGCACCAATTCCCGAAGCGCTGGGCAGTGAAGACGAGCTTTCCTTTGCTCATACACCAATCGATGCAGCGATCGACTTCCGCCGACATCCCCTGCACCCGTCCGTAGTACCGGTGCACGGTAAGATAAAAATGGTGTGGCTCGCACTTTTGAGATTTGAGTCCCACGAGTTCGCATGCATCTTTGGCATGCTGCGAGAGGGTTTCTGCCAGGGTCAGCTGTGTGGGCGTCAGTTCGATGGGCACGGGGAAATCATAGCAAGAACGGAACGATTCATCAGAAATTCATGCTACATCGCTGTACGGTCTGGAACTGCAATGACCGTGCATGTGTGGCCGGTTGCCTTCAGAAAGTGAGCAATCCCCTCCCGATCGATCACCAGCGTTGCCGTATTGACGAGAGGGTGGCATTGCAGGGCCACCGCTTCTGCTATCGCGGTATCGAAATACACAGCAACCTGATGATCCGTGTCATGTACGAGTCCGAGTATGGTGACGGAACCCGGCTCTACGCCAAGGAATGTTTGTAGACGCTCCGGTGAGGCAAAAGAAATTTTGGACCAGCCCAAAAGCATCTTGAGTTCCTTGAGATCGACATGTTTCTCACAACCGACGACAACCAGTGCATACGCCTTCGTTCGGGAATCATACAGAAACAAGTTCTTGGTGCTTGCCCCCGGCATTGCAGGGAGTTTTGCTGCCTCTTCACAGGTAAACACTGCGGGATGATCAAGCCGCTGAAACACGATGTTATGTTTCTGGAGAAATTCTTCAATCATGAACGGAGGATCGCAGATGATGTAAAGCGATGCCAGCGGCAACGGAAACGTTTAGCGATTTCTTTTTCCCGAGCATCGGAATATGCACGACATCATTGCAGAGCATGAGAATCTCTTCTGGGACGCCGAGGATTTCATGCCCGACGATAAGACACGTTTTTGCGGATGGTGGATATTGCTCCAATGCGATGGAGTGTTCGGATTGTTCCAGACCAACAATGCGCCAACCATCCTCCGATAAACTCTGGATAACATCGTTCGGGTCTGTGCAGTGTTCCCACGGAATCCATTCGTCCGCACCGAGTGCGGTCTTTGCGATCTCCCTTCGCGGCGGTGTCGCCGTGTACCCGGCAAGAATTAATTTCTCGACAGCAAAACAATCACCACTCCTAAAAAGCGCGCCGATGTTCCAGAGGGAACGGATATTGTGAGCCAACAAAATAATCTGACGGGACATGTGTGCATTGTAGAGACGTGTCGGCAACACGTCTCTACCGCAAGCGCGTTAACGTCGACGCATGAGGATTTCCGAATATTTCCAGAAGATTACTCGGCATCTTGTCGGAGGGCATACCGCTGATGACATAGCACACTCCAGAATCACGATCCGTCTCAAAAGGCTCATCTTTTCGAAGCAGCATGATCCCTTCGAGGATGCTGGAGGAAGAGTCCTCTTCTTTCTTTGAAGAGGCATCCCAACGCGTCAACTTCTTGCCTCTCCGCACGTAAGCGATCTCCTTGTTCGGATTAAAATTGGCAATGTGCTTCAGATACTCTGAGGGGTCACCGCTAAGCGGAATGTACTTGAGCTGCTTCAAACGCAATTCGGGTTCAGCCCTTCGTGCTGCAGCTTCTACGGTTCGCTCTTCATTGTTGGTTATAATGGTATCGATGAAGAGCTCAGTCGATATACCTTGGGCCACTTGCAGCTGATCATTCCTCTGAATCCTCTGAATCCTCTGAATCCTTTGACTCTTCTGAATCCCTTTTTTTGATTCGATCCACTTCTTCATCGCCGCAAAATACGGCGCACCGTTTGTGGTCCTTTCAGGATGCGGCATGAGTGCGACGACATTTCCTGCAGGATTACAGACTCCAGCAACAGCGTAGACAGCACCATTGGGAGTGACCATCGGGTCCTCGGAAGCCTTCCCTGCTTCATCGCAGTATCGAAACGCTATCTGATCACTCTTCTTCAGCTCCGCGAGAAGATCCCTATCTCGTGTCATAAAGCGACCCTCACCGTTCGCAATCGGAAGGTGCATCACGCCTTTCCATCCTGAAGTGACGCAACGGTCAGAACCGCATGAAGGGGTAATCCACACCCATTCGCTTAAGAAACCAACGGCAGCTCCCGCGACGACATTGCGCGCCAAGCTCATATCCAGATGTTTGCCGATGGGTACCATTCCGCTTTCGATCAGAATCTGCGCACCATTGCAATTGCCGATGACGACCTTGCCCTTCTCCGCTTCCTGCCCGATGAATTCCATCAGAGGATCGCGTGCGGCGACCATGCCGGAGCGCCCGCGGTCTTCGTAGGAAAACCCCCCAGGGATGAAGTAACCATCGACATCCTTGAGTTTTGATCGATCGTCATTCCAACGGAAAAACACCGCCTCCATGTCGGTCTGCTTCACCGCCCGCAGCGATTCGACTTCGCAGTTATTGCCGGGGAAGGAGATGACGGCGATATGGGGAGCAGACATGATGAAACTATAGCGGAAACGATTTGCGATTGGCGATTTCTGATTTACGATTTGAAGCAACAAATCGTAAATCATCAATCGTAAATTTGTAAATCGTCAGACTTTCATCAACTCCTCCTCTTTCTGCTTCTTTGCTTCATCAATCCTGGTATTCGTATCTTTCGTAGACGTATCGAGTTCCTCAAGAAGCGTAAACCGCTGGTCTTCATCCTTCTCTTCGGTCTTGATTTTATCATGGACGCCTTGGCGCTGCTGGCGCAGGGAAATCTTGGCTTCTTCGGCAAGCTTTGCGACGACTTTCACCAGTTGCTCGCGGCGTTCCTGGTTCATGGCCGGGAGGATGACGCGGATCACCGAGCCGTCGTTTTGCACGGAGGCGCCGATATCCGCGGCCTGTAGTCCTCGTTCCACATCGCCCATGATCGAACGGTCCCACGGCTGCACGACGATCGTCTTGCTGTCGCCGATGGAAATACCGGCGACGGCTTTGAGCGGCTGCTTCTGCCCGTACGCATCCACGGTGATGTGCTCCACCAGCGCGGCGGAGGCGCGCCCGGTCTGGAGGCGGGAGAATTCCGTGAGGAGATGGTTGAAGACTTTGTCTGCGGATTGCTGGAATACCGTTAGACGTGGATCAGTTGCCATATGGGAAAGCGTATCAGGTAATTGAAAATTGAAAATGGAAAATTGAAAATATCGCTTAATTGCCCCTTAACACTAGCTAGTCATTTTCAATTTTCCATTTTCAATTTTCAATGTATTGAACGATCGTTCCAATCTCTCCTCCCGTTGCAGCCTTCAGTAATCCACCAGTCGTACCGAAATTAAACACACGAATCGGAAGTTTCTGCTCGGCACAGAGGCTGAATGCCGACTGGTCCATCACGTTGAGATGCTTCTCGAGCGCCTCCTGATAGGAAAGAGACGTGTAGAGTTTCGCATCCTTCTCCTTGTTAGGATCGCGGTCGTAGATGCCGTCGACGTTCGTGGCCTTGAGAAGCACATCGCAATTGAGTTCCAGCGCCCGGAGCGCGGCCGCGGAATCCGTGGTAAAGTACGGATTTCCCGTTCCGCCGGCGCAGATCACGACACGGCCTTTTTCCAGATGCCGGATCGCACGGCGACGAATATAGGCCTCTGCCAGCTGCGGGACGTCGATCGCGGAAAGGACGCGCGTTTCCATTCCTTGCGTCTCCAGTGCAGCCTGCAGGGCGACGCTATTCATAATCGTCGCGAGCATGCCCATGGCGTCGCTCACCGTGCGTTCGATGCCGCTCCCTTTCGTATCGCGGTAACGCCAGATGTTTCCTCCGCCCGCAACGACCACCACCTGAATCCCCTTCTTCGCGACTTCCGCGATGCGTAGCGCCACATCCTGCAAAACATCCTGATTGATGCCCTGCCCCTTGCCCTCTTTTGAAAGAGCCTCGCCAGAGAGCTTGAGCATAATTCGCTTGTAGTGGGGTTTGGGCATATCAGGCAGAGCTGAGTGTACTAAGGTTTTGGAGTCGGGTCTACGGGGGGAGGGGTCGGAGGAGTCGAATCATGTTTGCTCCAAAGATCCCTGATCCAGTTCTTACAGTTTACGATCGCGCTAACGGTCTGCTTCCACGACCCGCGGAGCCTGAATTTTCCACGCGAAAGCGGTCCGACAAACGGAAGCTCGGTCCAGTGCCCCTGCGCGGCTGCCAAAAATCCCCAGACCATGAACGCAAATACCAAAAGTTCCAGGACGCGGTTGGCGTACGGGATCATCAGAAAGAGGAGGCTCAGGACAAAAAGTACCGTCCCCTGCTTCGCGTGGAAGTGTACAAAAGGCGACTTTCTTTTAGCGAAGAGAAGAACCACCGCCATGACCCAGGCATAGCTCAAAGCAGCGAGATCTTTGTTCTCTTCAACGTCTTTTGGATCCCTTTGAGGTGCGGCCACGTGTGTTTCCAGCATGTCTGCCATAATTGATATTATAGAACATTTTATGCAATTTTACCAGTGTTCTGGCGAGTCGATTTTCTCACACACAATTACTCCTCAGGCTCTCGTCAGTGAAGAAGCTCTCGTCACGGGGGGCCTTTTCAGTCAGGGCTAAAATGTTTTCGAGGGTGGATCCCCGAAAGGATTCGGATGCGTTTCCATTCTCTTGGTTGCCAATCTGGCTTTGCTTCTGATTTTTTGCAGCTGTTCTAGGTGATACGCGAGCGCTGCTCCAACACCAACCCCAGACAATACGAGCATGACAACCTTCCCCACGTGTTCAAAACTCATGGTTCCCGAATCAGAATCTGCTAGTGCAGCACATGCATACCCAGCCGCGCCCGGTACAAGCATTGTAATGATATTCAAGCAGGTCCCAATACGCAGCTGTGTGATTTTTGGATCATCCACGAGCTTGCCATTCTCTTCGACGCCTGCGGAAGCCTGGTAGGGATTCCCCTCCCCACCGTCCGGCCATTGATCTGCACGGCGCTGTTTCATAGTGAGTATCGCTCGCAGAAGTTGTTCCACAGATAAATATAATGGTTTTTCCATATACGTCAAATGCAGGGTTGACACTGCATTCGAAAGAGGTGAATGTGTTGTTATGAAACTACGCGATGCCGCTCTCGCAGCGGTATGTACACTCCCGGGCTGTTCACACGCTCCGCCATTGCATGCGCCGCAGGTGAAGGATTCCGAGACAATCCAGGAGTCACTGCAGCAATTGCTCGCAACGAAACAGATCCCCATTGATTCTGCAGCCATCGTCACGAATGCAGAAGGGCAAAAGGCGCTCTGCCTACGCTTTAGCGTTCGGTGTGAGGCAAATGCGTCGATGGTGCACATGGCAACGAAAACAGACCTGCCCCTTGGAAAGGGATGGCATCTGGATGCGGACATCGTCGGCCGGAACCCTCCGGGAATGGACTCCGCCGAGGTTGGTTTCGAAAGCGGCGAGACCGGCTATTTTGAAATTTTCCAAGCTGTTCCGGGAACCGAGTATGCGATGGAAATATATGTCGTTCCCGAAGGAGAGAAAGAAACAGCATCGTTGGCGCAACTGAAGGCAGACATGCAAAACAGTACGCCCCCCATCACTTTTTATGTTTCGCCGAAGGGACGAGAATCCTCGACGGACGATGTCATAAAGAGTCGAGCGCAGCGATGAGGAGTGTATTCAGACTTCCGTCAGCAACCCGAATGCGTCCGTCAGAATGAATTTGGTGCCCCCGGCAGGAATTGAACCTGCGACCAATAGGTTAGAAACCTACTGCTCTATCCACTGAGCTACAGGGGCTTATAGGAGAATTATGAAGGAGAATTTAGGTTTGCGGAATGCTTTGACCTAAAGATGATTATGTAATAAAATATAAACAAAGCAAACACCATGTCCGCAATTCACGAAATCCAATGGTCTGTTTCCAGTGCGGTGCTCGCGCTGCATATTCCGGAGCCGCATGTACCTACTCCCGAGCGAAGGCCTGTTCCGGCACTGCGCACCCTCTCCTATTTGATGATGCCGTTCGGAATGGTGACAGCGGCGGCACTGCTTGTGATGGAAGTCCACACAGAACGCCAGTTGCCTCCGGCGGTCTTTGGAAATGATCAGGTACAGCGGCTCGATATCGCTGCAACCGAATCGCTGCTCATCGACCCGTCGCCGGATGCAGCACTGCCGGTGGAAGCGCCTCCGACGCTGCATGCTGCAGCTCCCGAGGAGACGGACGTTTCTAGGACGCATACGCGTAATCCCGCAGAGCCTTCCTGGAGCTTGTCTCCGCCCCCGATCCCCGAGACTCCAGTGCACAGCGCCGCACCGCTTCCGCCGAATGATCAACGCGGAGTGTTTTTGACGCCGAGCAGCGCAAGCGATGACGACTTCCTGGAAGAGACGATGATGGAGATGGAGAAATACCCGCATCCGGCGCTCGTGATCGACGTGAAGGGATCCCACGTGTACTTCCCGAGCGGCGCGGCGATGGCCCATGAACTCAAGCTCGTGAAGCCCATCGTGGAACTTCCAGGAATCATCGAAGAGGCACACCGCCGGGGCATCACCGTGATCGGCCGCTACATCGCGCTCAAGGATCCGTCGCTTTCCTCGCGCAAGCCCGAGACGCAGATCCGCTATCCGCTCAGGAGCCGCAGCGTCGGCAATGTCTGGGTGGACGGGCAGAACACGACGACGCTGCAGTACAACCGCGAAATTCTCGAGGACCTCGTGACGACCGGCATCGACGAAATCAATCTGGACTACATCCGCTACCCCACGGAATACGCGCCGTCCGATATCGGCCTTACGGGAGCCGAAAAGTCGGAGCACATCATGGCCTTCTTGAAGATGGCACGCGATGTGATCGACCGCTCCGAGCGACCCGTGAAGCTCGGTATCAGCAGCTACGCGATCCTCGGCTGGAACTTCCCGGTGAACTTCGAAGCGGTCGGCCAGGACATTCCGGAATTCGCGAAGATCGTCGACGTCATTTCACCGATGGCGTACCCCGCGACCTTCGCACCGAATGCCTACTACAATCCGGGCAGAGACAAAGGCAGCCGCATGTACCACCTCGTCTGGAAAACGATCATGGGATACCGTGAACTTGCGGGGCCCGAGAACGTTCATAAGATCCGGCCATGGATCCAGGGATACGGCGTGACCGAGAAAAACATGAGGGACCAGATCCAGGCGGTGTTTGATGCGGGAGCCTGCGGGTTCACCGTATGGAATGCGAGCAATGCATACGCTCCGGCGTATAAAGCGATGGGGAAGATGCAGGTACCTACAACCTGCTCAATTGAAAATTGAAAATGGAAAATGGAAAATATCGAAGCTGTTCGCGTTCGAGTCGCTTGCGTAATTTTCCATTTTCAATTTTCAATTTTCAACTTCTTGCGGCGTAGCCAAGCCACACCTCCCGCCGCCCCGGAACCAATGAGCACGAGTGCGCCGGGGCCCGTGTCGCCGACGGGCGCGTGCAACGGCTGTGCCGGGATCATTGCGGCAATCGGACGGTACGAGGGAATGTAAGCGGGCGCAGAAGCGGATGCCGACTGCGTCGCTGCGGACGAAATGGAACGTGCGGAGGCCGCTTGGTTTCCACGGAGCGTATTTACCTGAACGCACCACGGGTTTTTGACGGTTGACCCGACGGGATTTTCGTTACGGATGGCATGCGCCAGCGGAACGTTTTTCACCATGGGGATATCCTGCTTCATGGCGGCCGCGCGGATGGCGGCGGCGTCCAAGTCTTCGCCGCTCGCGGTAACTGTGGCGCAGGGATCCGGATCGGGCAAGAACTTCAGGGCGACGGCGATTTCCGTCGGGTTCACGACGACGATGTCAGCGTCAAGAACGAGATTCGACGCCTGAGCCAACTCTGTGGGAGGCTTCGGCAATTCGCTGTTACAGCGTTCCGTGCAACCGTCGCCATTGACGCGGTTGCCGTCATCGCACGCTTCACCGGAATCCAGCGTTCCGTTACCGCACTGCTGCGGCACCTGAACGTCGAGCGAGCAGCGGTCGGAACATCCCAAGCTTCCGTCGCATTCCTCGCCGCTGTCGCGAACGCCGTCGCCGCAGGAAGGTAGTACGCAGCCCGGACGACAGCGGTCGGGCTCCAGCGCCGAATTCGCACTTCCCTGGTCGCATTGCTCTCCGCGGTCCGGCACGAAATCGCCACAGACGGGATTCTTGCACGAAAGTCGGCAAGTATCGGGCGCGGTATCGGAGTTGGCCTGGCCGTTGTCGCACTCTTCGCCATCATCGACTGAACCGTTGCCGCAGAGCGGCCCGGATCCGTGCTCGCGGATACAGTAGGCGGAGCATCCGTCACCGTCGAACGGATTCTCATCATCGCATTCCTCGCCCTCCTGCACAACGCCGTTGCCGCACTCAGAGAGGCCTCCTGTGCCCGCATCACCGTCGAAGTCCTGCTCCCAATCGGTCTCATCGGTCGGCGGATAATACGTATCCGCGGAAGAATAGGCGCTCGCGGCCGCGTCGCAGGACGTCAGATAGTTGATCTTGCAGCCACCGCGTCCGGCGGCGTCTGGAGCCGTGCAGACCTGTCCGCAGGAAGCCACGTCGTAGAGGCGTTCGCCGTCCGGACCCGCGGTGGGCGTGGGCTCGCATTCCTCGCCTATGATAACAGTGATTTCTCCATCGCCGCAGTAGCGGGCCCTGCAGTCGTAGGAGCAGGTGCCGAGGTCGTTGAAGCGGCCTTCATCGCACTGCTCGCCTTTGTTCTTTTCTAAAATCGCATTGCCGCATCCGTCGGGCGGCGGCGGGCGCTTGTAATACGAAGTAGTGGAAGAAGATTTGTTCCCTCCACCACCCCCCCCAGCCGTATTCTGGACGCAGGTGCTGAGGCAGGAGTCATTGTTGTTGTCATTCCCGTCGTCGCATCCCTCGCCCGAGTCTTGGATGCCGTCACCACAGCGCAGAGCT
>JBBTVH010000013.1:0-4657 GCA_038063355.1 Patescibacteria group bacterium
TCCCTCCGAGCGTGGTTGTGCCTTCCACCACGAGCGATCCTGACGATCGGAGTTCATCCTGTGCATGGAGAATGCGGCCGGAGGAAGTGCCGATGATTTCGAGGGCCGTTCCGGAGAAAGAGCTGCTCAGAGAGATGACGCCGCTGTTGACGGTGATGCCTTGTCCTGCCGTGGAAGAGCCGGTGTTCAGATCGGTGCCGCAGGAGAATTTGTTGAGCGCATCGTCCCAGATGACTTTGGAAGTGGATGCATCGCAATCCGTGAGGCCAGCTCCTTCGAAGGAGGAGACCCAGAGAGAAGCGCCGGAGGCGGAGGTTTCCCAGACCAAGGTTCCTGAAGATGTGAGAGAGTCTTGGGCGTGGAGGATACGACCGGAGGCGGTGCCGAGGATTTCGAGGGAGGTTCCGGAGAAGATGCTCGAAAGGGAGAACGATCTGTTCGCGGCAATATCGCCTCCTCCTGTGATGCCTTGTCCGGCGATCATGAGGACGGCAGTGTGATTGATGTGCTCGTTTGCGATGTAGCCCTGGAGATCGTTGTGATCCAGGACGGCTTCCAGTTCCGCTTCGACCCCCGTTGCGTTGAGTTCATCTGCAGAAACGCTGTCGGTGCCAAGATCACTTGTGGTGATTGTTCCATCGTTGATGTCCGCTGAAACAATACTGCTGTCGGTGAGAGCTCCCTGCGCAATCGTGAGAGCACCGCCGAAGGTCGAGGCTCCTTCGATGACCAGTGTTCCCGAAGACCGCAGTTCATCCTGGGCGTGGAGGATGCGGCCGCTGGAGGTGCCGAGGATTTCAAGGGAGGTGCCGGAGAAGGTGGTGGAGAGGGAGATAACGCCGCTGTTGACGGTGATGCCTTGTCCTGCCGTGGAAGAGCCGGTGTTCAGATCGGTGCCGCAGGAGAATTTGTTGAGCGCATCGTCCCAGATGACTTTGGAAGTGGATGCATCGCAATCCGTGAGGCCAGCTCCTTCGAAGGAGGAGACCCAGAGAGAAGCGCCGGAGGCGGAGGTTTCCCAGACCAAGGTTCCTGAAGATGTGAGAGAGTCTTGGGCGTGGAGGATACGACCGGAGGCGGTGCCGAGGATCTCGAGTTTTTCACCCGGACTCGTCGTCCCGATGCCGACGTTGCCGCCATTTGCAAAAGTCACTCTGTCTGCTGTGTCATCCCAAAAACGTAAATCATTATCCTGCAAGTACATCTCATACGCGCCTGCACTGGATTCCAGTCTCACATCACCACCATTGGCTGTCGTACTCGTGAGTCGGAGCATCGGGTAGGTGGTGCCCTGCATCTGGATGACATTGCCACCGGCATTAGGATTGGCAGGACTCGTCGTCCCGATACCCACATTCCCCATCAAATAACTCGTTCCGCCCATCACCGTAAGAGCGGCGCCGGAAAGCGTTCCGCGCGATGTGAGGTTTCCTTTGAAGAGACCGGTGGTTTGCACGATGAGGGAACCGGAGGAGCGGAGTTCGTCTTGGGCGTGGAGAATGCGGCCGGATGCCGTGCCCATGATTTCAAGCGCAGTTCCGGAGAATGCGGAATTGAGGCTGAAAACATTACTAAGGCTGAGGCTGAGCCCCTGCCCAGCGGTGGGGGAAGATGCACCTCCCTGATCTGTGCCGCAGGAGAAGCGCCCGGTCGTGGCGTCCCAAAGAAGTTTGGAGTTCGTGCCGTTATCGCAATCGGTAAGATTCGCGCCCTGCAAACTCGAAACCCAGAGGGAAGCGCCGGAGGCGGAGCCTTCCCAGACGAGAGTGCCGGAAGAGGTAAGGGAGTCTTGGGCGTGGAGGATACGGCCGGAGGCGGTGCCGAGGATTTCGAGTTTCTCCGAAGGGGAGGTGGTGCCGATACCGACGTTGCCCGTCGTCAGCATTGTCATGACTGGAGAATTTAATTGGTATGACGGTGCAAAAGACAATGCATAACTATTGCTGTAGCGAGGACCAATACTCCACTTGGAAGCACCTTCACTCATGAAGCTGATCATAGAATCAGCGCCAGCAGTGAAGGCATCAACACCAATTCTGGCTCGTGATGCATTGGTACTGCCAAAGTATGAAGTGAGCGTCGTATTATCCAGCACGCTAAATTTCGCCAAACTCGTATCAGTCGTCCCAATCCCCACATTCCCCATCAGATAACTCGTTCCTCCCATCACCGTAAGAGCGGCGCCGGAAAGCGTTCCGCGCGATGTGAGGTTTCCTTTGAAGAGACCCGTGGTTTGGACGATGAGGGAGCCGGAGGAACGAAGGGAGTCCTGCGCATGCAAGATACGACCGGAGGCGGTGCCGATGACTTCGAGTTTTGTGTCGGCTTCCGTCGCGCCGATCACGACGTTGTCCGTGGCGGTCGTGAGATAGACGTCCGTGCCGCCGTCCGTCCATTCGGCGGAGTCGATCGTCTGCGTGATGGTGGTGGTGGTATTGGTCGTGGTGCTTGTAGACCCGCCTCCACCTCCCCCCCCCCCTCCCCACCACCTCGGCCATCGCCGTCTGCTGGGCTGCCTCCACCGCCGCGCCGACCGCTGCTGCCTTCGCGGCTGCTGCCTTCGGAACCGTGCGGAGCAAGTTCGCGGATCTGTTCCCTAAACAGCATGTCGCGCCAGACGGGAAGCCCGTCTTCAAACATCAGAATCTGTCCATCCCGTCCGCCGCCGAGCGCATCGAGGAAGGTATTGTGCTGCGCAAGGCTGACGCGGGGAGCCGCGCTGTGTCCCGGCTGGGTAATGGTTTCTCCCGAGACGCTGTAATCCGGATAGACAGAGATAGGCTGCGTCGTGAGTGGTGCTGGTTCTGAAGAATGCATGAGCCGCGTATTGCGTCGTGCCTCCGCGATGCGTGCGCCGCGGCGGGTTTCTACTTTCGCCTGAAGCTCCTCGGGCGTGAGGCTGACGAAGGTTTGTGCAACAACCGCGCCGTCGATCTTCGTAACGTGGTCGTAGCCGAAGAGCAGCGGATCATAGCTGACGGAACCATCGCGGTTCACACGCTGCGATGCGATGCGATGAACGCGCGGACCCTGCAGTTCCTGCTCGAGTCCGGTGATGCGGCGCTCGAGGTCACCGCTCAGGATCGTAAGCGACCCGGCGGTGGAACTTCGAAATCCCTGGACAAGCACCAGAAGCATGAGCGCCGTCGCGGAAGCCGCCCACGCAAATGCGAAGGGACGGCGGATCGTTTCCGGCTGCAACGCTTCGGTCATCACCGGCGCCGTCGCGCGGATGGCGGTGCGTGAAGCGGCGATGAGGCGCGTCATCTGCGCGCGCGAGTATCCGGTGGTCGCCTCCAAGTACTGCTTCAGGGTTCCCTTGTCCTCCCGGGACAGCGCGTCGTACTGGAACTTCTGGAGAACCGATGCGACCCACTGCATTTTTCCTTCCCGGGTGAGCCCGGCGAGAATCGATTCGAGGCTCTGCTCCCCCGCAAGGATTTTGCGGAGTTCTGCGATCGTTGCCGGCAGATCGGGGAGTCGTCCCATGGAGTTTGTTGTTGTGTGTGTTTCCTGGAAATAAGCCTCAGGCTCATGGTGAAGTATTCTCATGAGTATAGCAGCTTTGGAGTGTTTTGACAATATGCTAGAATCGCCTCATGTTCACTCCCACAGAGCTCCGTCCCTACCTCCCTACCGCCCTTGAGAAAACCGATTTTACGGGCATCGGCGAGCGCTACCAGGGCAAAGTCCGTGACGTGTATATCCAGGACCGCAGGCCGGTAGGCCCGCCCCTGAGGATCCTCGTCGCTACCGATCGCCAGTCGGCGTTCGATATCCAGTGGTGCTCTATCCCGCTGAAGGGCCAGGTCTTAAACCAGATCAGCGCGTGGTGGTTTGAGAGGATTGGAGATATCACCCCGACCCAGGTTTTGGATATTCCGGATCCGAATGTGACCGTCGCTAAGAGCCTGAAGATGGTGCCGATCGAAATCGTCGTGCGCGGCTACCTGACAGGCTCCAGTAAAACCTCCGCGTGGATGAACTACAACGCCGGCGTGCGCGACTTCTGCGGCGTGCGGCTACCCGATGGGATGGTAAAGAATCAGCCATTCGACAAAGCTCATGGCGGGCCATTCAAAAGCGCTATTTTGACGCCTACAACCAAGGGCGAAGACGATGAATTGATCGATCCTCCGGGGATTGTTGCAAAGAAACTAGCCACGGAAGCGCAGTGGGAAGAGATTGCGGATAAGGCTCTGAAGATCTTTGCGCGTGGCCAGGAACTGGCGGCAAAGCGCGGTTTGATCCTTGTGGATACGAAGTACGAAATGGGCTACGACGAAAAGGGAACGTTGACGATCGCCGATGAAGTCCATACGCCCGATTCCTCGCGGTATTGGATCGCCGAGACCTATGAAAAGCGGTTTGCGGCGGCCCAGGAACCCGAAAGCCTGGACAAAGAATTCTTCCGGTTGTGGCTCCGGGAACAGGGATTTGAATATGGGGATACAGCAACGTGGCCCAAGATTACGGATGAAGTGCGGCTTTCTTTGAGCGCCAAATATATCGATCTGTACGAGCGCATAACTGGCCAGAAATTCACCCTGCCGCCCGTAGGTTCTACCGAAAAACGGATCGAGAGAAATCTGGAAAAATACCGGGTGGGAGTAGCGGCGTAACTAGTCCAAAATGCGAAGATTCCAACCCTCTTCTT
>JBBTVH010000014.1:0-4370 GCA_038063355.1 Patescibacteria group bacterium
GCGTTCCTGGACGGGGTCGTAGTTTTCGAGTGACTTTGTCTCCGGGGCGACGGGGACCACGCCGTAGCTCAGGCAAGCCTGCACCTCCGCGGAGTCGGTGACGTCGGCGAGGAAGAGGGCGATATCGGATGCGGCGAGGATCGTATGGACCGACACTTCACTCACCGGAAGGATCGCGACGCGGTGACCGTGCTCTTTCTGCAACTGCGTGAAGAGCGATCCATACTCTTTGCTTCCCTTGCCGAGGATCAGAAGTTCCATGGACTGAGTAAGGAGTCCCGGAAGCATCGTCTGGAGGGCCTTGCCGCCGAGGGCTTCACTCATGCCCATGGGCAGGCAAACCATCGCGCGTTTTGGTTCCACCGGCCAGCCCAGTTCTTTCTGCAACGCCGACTTATTACGGACCTTCTGATCGAGGGTTTTTTGCGTGTACTTGGCCGTAATGTGGGTGTCTTGGTCGGGGGACCAGGTGCTCGGCATGGGTGATGTAGTATCAAGATAGTATAGCGGAAAACGGGGTTTTCGAGAAGGCGGGTGGGGTTGCAAAAAAGGGGGAGTGGTATGGGGTTTTAGGGTATTCTTTTCCCATAGATCACCTCGTCATCATCGACGGCCACCACCTGATGTACCGCGCGTACTGGGCCATCCCTAGGACGCTTACCACCAAGGCCGGGCAACAGTGCAATGCCGTCTTCGGGGTGATGTCCATGCTGATGTCTATTCTGGTAAAAGAACGACCTACACATCTTTTGTTTGCGTTCGACGAGGGCGAAGACACGTTTCGACATCAGGAGGCGACGGAATATAAGGAGGGGAGAGCAGAGACCCCCGACGACTTCTATGTGCAGATCCCCCGGATCATTGAGGGCATCGATGCCTTCGGGATCCGCCACATCAGCGACAAGCGCTACGAGGCCGATGACTACCTCTGCGTCTACGGACGGGAGGCGAAGAAGGCGGGCATGCAGGTGACGATTGTGACCGGCGACCGCGACGCATTTCAGATCGCCGATGAAGGGATCCGTATCGCCATTCCCCACAAGGGCTACCAGGCGGCGGAGTACCTCGGTCCCGCCGAGATCTTCGCAAAATACGGCATCCGTCCGGACCAGGTTCCCGCCTACAAAGGACTCTGCGGCGACGCGTCGGATAACCTCCCGGGGGTTACCGGCATCGGACCCAAAACCGCCGCTGAGCTCATCCAGAAATTCGGAACACTCCAGGGCATCTACGAACACCTGAGTGACATCCGTCCGGCAGTGCGCAGCAAGCTCGAACGCGACCGCGAATCGGCGTTCTTCTGCGAGCGTATGGCGACCCTGCTCTGTGATATCGATCTCCCCGCACCCCTCGATGCCGTCGTCCTCCAAAGCCTCCCCGCCGAGGGGGTCATCGGCTTCCTCAAGACGATGGATTTCACTCTCCTCGAACGGCGCTTCCGGCAGATGCTCCAAGGGGACTATGCGAAACGTATTTTTACGATCCCTGCGGGGATCACCGTGGTGACGAAGAAGGCGGAGGATCAGATGGCGATGTTCTAAAAACACTGGATGCGTGGTAGGGGCATTGCGCGCAATGCCCCTACACATCCGTATAGGCATATTTCTCCGTATACATTTCGTACTCACGTCATTTCACCCCCCTCTAAAACTGCATACAAAATTTGTTACATCGCAACTTCCTGCGGAAATACCTGAGTAGTTTTTGTGATCATGTTGAGCACTGTTGAATACCAAAGGTGCTCATACGTCCCTTGCGCCGCAAAAACACGCACCGTTAGACTCATCACCGTTCTCCCGTCCGCCTCGGCGGACTACGGAAGCTCTCTTTCCCATAACCTCTATGCCTAAAGAACGGGTCCTTGCCAGTCTGGATATCGGTAGCGCAAAAATTCGCACGGTTGTTGCCGTGGTTGATGCCGAGAGTGAAGGTCATGTCCCCAACGTCATCGGCGTCGGGATCTCGCCGTCCCTTGGTATGCGCAAAGGACACGTGATCGACGTGGAGGAACTCATCCACAACATCATCTCTTCCTTAGAAGACGCCGAGCGCATGGCGGGTGTTCCCATCAACCACGTCTTCGTGGGGATGAGCGGGGCGCACATCGAGTCCTTCGACAGTCGAGGGGTCATCGCCATCTCCGGACAGGAGATCACGGTGGAAGATGTCGCGCGCGTCATCGACGCGGCACAGGCGGTGAGTATCACGGCCAACCACCGCATCCTCCACATCGAGCCGAAGGCCTACGCGGTCGACGAGCAGCACGGCATCAAGAACCCGGTGGGGATGACGGGCATCCGTCTCGAGGTGGAGGCACACATCATCACCGGCCACGTGCAGCATGTGAAGAACCTAGAGAAGTGTGTGGACCAGGCTGGCGTGGATATCGACGCAATTGTCCCGGCAACCATCGCCTCCTCGGAGGCCGTGCTCACGAAGCGCCAGAAGGAACTCGGCGTCGTGGTGATCGACGTGGGTGCCGGCTGCACCAGTATCGCGGTCTTCGAAGAGGGGACCATCCTCCACTCGGTGTGCCTCCCCATCGGCGGCGAGAGCGTGACGAACGACATCGCGATTGGCCTTCGCACTTCTATCGATACCGCCGAGAAGATCAAGATCGAATTCGGTTCGGTGCTCCCTCAGGAGATCGCCGAGCGCGAAATGATCGATCTCTCCTCCGTGAGCAAGGTGGACACGCAGACGGTGAGCAAGCGCTACATGGCGGAGATCATGCAGGCCCGGTACTTCGAGATTTTCTCGCTCGTGAAAGAGCAGCTGAAGCAGATCGGCCGCAGCGGCATGCTTCCGGCGGGCGCCCTCCTTACGGGAGCCGCCGTCAAAGCCCCTGGCGTCCTCGATCTCGCCCGCGATACCCTCGGACTTCCCGTCCAGATGGGATTCCCCGTCGATATCGGCGGCGTCATCGAGAAAGTTGATGACCCCGCCTACGCAACGAGCCTCGGCACTCTTATCTGGGGCATGCGCGAAGGCGACCGGTTTGGGCGCAGCGGTGGCGTCCATATGAAGAAAGCGCTTCAGAGTGTTGGTTCGTGGTTCAAGAGCTTACTTCCGTAATCCCTATTTCTTGAGACGTCCGGCCGGACGTCTCTACACATCCCTTCATTCTTTTTTTCCCTCGTTATCTACCCCCCATTCCCATGTCCGATACGCTCCGCTCCCTCTTCTCCGGCTCGAAGAGCAGTTCCAGCTCCAGTTCTGGAACTTCCCCCGCTTCCTCGCTTACCACGCAGGAAGTGCGCCCTGATATGTCCCCGGGAGCCGACATCCGCGTACTCGGTACCGGCGGCGCGGGCAGCAACGCGGTGAAGCGCATGGTGGAGAATAAGGTGCAAGGCGTGGAATTCATCGCGGTGAATACCGATATCCAGGCGCTCTATCATAACCCGGCGGGCAAGAAGATCACGATCGGACGCGGCACCACGCGGGGGCTTGGGGCCGGCGCCAATCCAGACATCGGCAAGCGCGCGGCCGAGGAGAGCTCCGAGGAGATCAAAGCGGCCATCGACGGCGCAGATATGCTCTTCCTCACCGCGGGACTCGGCGGCGGAACGGGGGGCGGATCGATCGCGGTGATGGCCGAGCTCGCCCGCGGCATGGGCATCCTCACGGTCGGCGTGGTCACCAAGCCCTTCAGCTTCGAAGGCCTCAAAAGAAAGAAGCAAGCCGAGGAGGCCTTGGCGAACCTTCGCGGAAAAGTCGATACCCTTATCACGATTCCGAACGATAAGATCCTCTCACTCATCGACAAAACGACGCCACTCACGGAGGCCTTCGCTATCGTCGATGAAGTTCTGCAGCACGCCATCGAAGGCATCAGCAACGTTATTACGGTCCACGGTCTTGTGAACGTCGACTTCGCCGACGTGAAGGCCATCATGAGCGATGCCGGAACGGCCCTCATGGGCATCGGCTATGGCACGGGTGACAGCCGCGCCGCGGAGGCAGCGCGTGCCGCTGTGGATAGCCCGCTCCTGGAACTTTCGATTACCGGTGCCAAGGGCATCCTCTTCAACATCACCGGCGGCACGGATCTCTCCATGTTCGAAGTCGACGAGGCCGCGCGCATCATCACCGAAGCCGCCGACCCCGAGGCCAACATCATCTTCGGCGCGGTGATCGACGAAAACTACACCGGCCAAGTGAAGTGCACGGTGGTTGCCACGGGCTTCGATGCCGAACCTACTTCGACGGTGCAGTCCATGAATATGCCCCGCATGAAGAGCTTCGGAACGCATCCCGTGGAAGCTGAAAACAAGCGCGAAGAGACGCGGCCCTCCGTGACTGCGGCCAAGAACCTCGGGCTTTCGGAAGAAGAGTTGGAGGTGCCGGCGTTTATGAGAAAGCCGATC
>JBBTVH010000015.1:0-7938 GCA_038063355.1 Patescibacteria group bacterium
ACAGCAACTACAACTATCCCTACTACGGTTATTAATCTTAATCACCGCATGCGGGTACGCATGCGGCTTCCATTCCCCTTCTTCCCATGAAGCGTCTGATCGCCCTCACCACCGGCCTCCTTACGGTTGCCGCCGCGCTCTTTACGTTCACGGCAAGCGCCGAAGCCAGCTACTACTACGACGAGTCGTACTACAACAAGCCTATCCCCTGCTACCAGTACGACGGCGCCGGCCACTGCGTACGGAGCGGCAACCGCTACTCCTCGACCTCGTATAACAACAATTCGTACTACGGCTACGGCAACACCTACGGCTCCTACTACAACGGATCAAGGTACGGTAACGGTTCGATGTACGGTAACAGTTCGACGTACAGTACGCAGTATCCGTACGGATGGACGAACTACGGGACCTACGGCACGTACCGCCCGGTGGATAACTACTACCGCAGCCAGCAGAATAACGGCTGTTACTGGTACTACGGGAGCTACCGGTGTGATAGCCGCTATTAAGCGAGAACGTAGCAGTGATCCGATTACTCCTGCAGATCTCCAAGCACCCGCACCAACACCTGTGCTACCTCCGCTCTGTTTAGTGAGTCATCCGGACGGAATTGGAGGAGGAGTGCGCCGTCTGCATCGGTATCTCCCATCATCCAACTCTGCGCGGCAACGATGCGGATAGCTGTAGCGTGCTTATGAGATGCAGAGACATCGTTGAAAGAGACTGTGTCGCCGGAAGAGGACGGCTGCAGAATATCCACGAGAAGCTGCGCGAGCTTGCCGCGTGTGAGCGGTTGATCGATAGTTGAGGCATTCGGGAAAACCGAGAGGCCGAGTGTCTGTGCGTACGAGAGATACACAGCGGACCAGTGTCCTTGCAGAGCAGTGTCGCTCGGCATGCCACCCGGCGGAATCTCCGCTCCGGAGACACCAAGCGTCATCTTGAGTGCTTCTGCGAATGTGACGGGATCAGCGGGGCCGAAACGATTCAGGGGATTACCCTGCGCGTCTTTGTAGCCGGAGATGATGCCGAGCGATGCGAGCTCTTGGACGGCAGCAGAGAACCAAGAAGAAGCAGGAATGTCCCGGAATGATGGCGTGAATGCAGGGGCAGATGGAGCGGGGTGCGAGGGAGACGAAGACGGAGACGGCTGCGGAGTAACGGAGATAGGAGCGGTGACGCCCGTAGGGGTTCGACTCCCTCCGCCACCGCCACCACCGCCCCTAATTTCACACGGAACGCCGCTGTCCGTCACGGTTACCTGAGCAGTCGCACTGTCCGTCCCATCTTGCAGATCCCCGTACACGGTGTTCACGAAGAAGCTGCAGGCATCGGTATTTTCGATGACGCCGTTACTGGCCACGCCCGCACCATGTGCGGTGGCGACTGATCCCTGGAAAATGCCGGACGTATTCGTCGTTTCCGTGAGCGTGATGGTCTCGCCATTTGCGGTAACAGTGACGGTATCTTGTGCTGTGCCATCCACGTTGGCATCGCTGTCGGTCAGGCTGATGGAGATGGAAGAGCCGATCGCGAGAGATGTCGGAGAAGCGGAGAGGGAGGAGGTGTGGATGATGCTCCCTGCACCCTGCGTGATGATGCCGCTATTGCTGATGGAGGCGAGGGTAGCCGTGAGCGTGTAGGGCGTGAGCGAGAGTGTGGATCCTGCACCGATGGTGAGGGATGTGGAGACCGAGAAGGAACCTGCAAGAGTCGCACCGGAAGAAGAGGTAATCGCAAGTGTTGAAAAACTCTCATCACCTCCCTGGATCGTGTCATCGACACCATCCATCGTCACCGTCCCCGATCGCGCCGTCAACACACCTCCATAGTTTCGCCAACTGCCGGAAGCGGTGATGGCGTAATTGGAGGAGGAGACGTCCAGCGTACCCGCGGCAAGCGTGAGCGAACCATTGGTATCCAGCGCCGCGCCCAGTGTGTATGTTCCCAGAGCCGTCTGCGGCTGATTGCCGGCAGCAAGGCGGGTGACTTCGGTGGCGGAGAGTGCGCGGTTGTAGATGCGGACGTCGTCGATGGAGCCACTAAACACCTCCCCGCAGTCAAAGCCGCAATTCAACAATGCCATTCGAAGGGGGAAGGTTGAATCGATGGTAGAAACTCCTGTCTCTGTATCCTCAAGAACACCATCAACATAGAGTTTTGCTGAAAGCCCATCATAGGTACCTACTAAGTGATACCATATACCCGTTGAAAGCGCAGTTGAAGATTCTACGATTGGTACAACTGAAAAGCCTTCTCTTCCGATCATAAACCAGACCTTATTCGAGGATCGTTGTCGGAAGCCATACCCGATTTGGCTCGATTCTACAGTCGGTTCTTTTGTAACGATGGCTGCATTATTCTCGGAAGCATCAATTTTTACATATGTCGATAATGTCACGCTTAATGGGCGTAATGAGGGGGCATCCGCCACTTGGATATAGTCATTCGTGCCATCAAAACTCATTGCATACGGATTGTTGAAATTCAGCGTCGGTTTCGTCGTCGTCCATGTCGGGCCGTTCGTGAGCGTTCCATTGTTGCCATATCCACTTTTGTCCGTCGCGGACAATCCTGAGCCGTTGTCGAAGGGCCAATACCCCACCAATCCGTCATTGATGCTTACGTTGTAGAGGGAATCGGTTTCCTTCAGCGTGTGCGATCCGGTTCCCGCGAGCAGCACCGTCCCCGTCCCCGCCGTAAACGTCGCGCCCCCATTCTGCCAACTCCCTTTGGTTGTCACTGTGTTCCCACCATTGATCGCCAACGTTCCACCCGAGAGCGAGAGATTTCCGTTGACGGTCAACGCACGACCGACGGTGATCGTCCCCGTATTCGAGGATCCGAGACGCAATTCTGCGACAGTTCCGCCAAATGCTGCGTCAATCGTTGCATTCTTCTTTCCCGTTCCATCAAACAATGCGATGTCCACGGCAGTGGGAACCGTATCATCACTCCAGTTGGCAGCCGTACTCCAATTGTTGTCAGACCCTCCTGCATCCCACGTACGAGTGGCTGCAAGAGCGGTGAGTGGAAAGAGAAAGACGAGGGTACCGGCTGTGAGGCGTCGCAGGGGGAGGACATGCATGATGGTTCCCAGTGTAGCGAAAGCGAGGGGGGGAAGAAGATTTTTTAGTGCGGTGCCGTCACAGCAAAATGTCGAAGTACCGTGCACCGTGCAACACGCGGTAGACGTGCACGCCGTCCTCCAGTGGTTTGTAGAAGATGACATACTGCCCGATGGGGAAACTCCGCACGCCGGTTCGCAGCTCGTCGCGGGTTCGTCCAAGGTCGGGGTGCAGGGCAAGCATCCGGACTGCGGCATCGATTTCATCGAGAAGACGGTCGGCTGCCGCGGCATTATCAAGCGCGATATACGACCAGATCGTCACAAGATCGGCTCGAGCCGTTCGTGACCGGACAACATGGGGCATCAGCGTCCGAAGGATTGCTGCTTGAGAGCCGCACGACCTTCGTGCTTGACGGCCTCCGTATCCCACGGTTCAACCTCGCCATGCTTTTCTTCATTGATTGCAATATGCAATGCCTGGCGCAATTCCTCTTCGCGTTTCTTGCGGTCGATCAGAAAAGGCTGTACATACTCAAACGCACCGGCCGACAAAACGTAGCAGGTGATGTCCGCCTGGTTCACCCTCACCGGCTCATTCGGCTGAGCGGAGAGTGCCTTCAGATCTTGATCATCAAGATGCGTCATAACTGTAGTATTGTGCCATATCTTGGCGATGGAAGGCAAACACTTGCTTCAACAACTCCCTTCGTCCCTATACTTTCGCCAATGCCCCGTATCTTCCGCAGTCTCGGCTTCGCCCTCGAAGGCCTGCTCCATGCGCTCAAGCGTGAACGCAATCTGCAACTGTTTGCCGTGGGCTACGTCGCGGTACTTTTGATTGCAGTGATGCTTCCTCTGGAACTATGGGAATGGATCGCGATCCTCGTCAGCGGCGGCGCCTTTATGGCCGTGGAGCTCTTCAATACGGCTTTGGAACGGTTGACGGATGCCGTGGATGCCCTGCCCAAAGAAGCGGGCAATACGAAGCTCCACGGCAGTATGAAAGCGGCGAAGGATGTTTCTGCTGCGGCGGCATTCGTCAGCTTAATAACCGCAGCAATTACAATCATTTTGATTTTGGGACCGAAGATACTCGTACAATAGTCACCAAAGAATCCAGCCGCACGCTTACGAGCGTGCGGTGGTGATGATGGCGATCTGCTGCACGCCCGTAGGCGTGCAGCTCGAATTACTACCTCCTCCGTGTCCTCAAACTCGAAAACGGAAGATAATCCGGTAACGGACCGAGCATTCCTGCAGAGAGATAATTTGGCGTCGGCCCAATGGAGCCCGTGAAATAGTCGGGAGCAGGTCCGAAGATGCTGCGCGAGGAGGACCGCCGTAAGGGCGTACGCAAACTGAAGAGATCCGGAAGTGGCCCGAAAAGCCCCGGCCCGAGATAATCCGGATACGGCCCGAAAATATTGCGCCGGGCGGTTGTGCTGCGCGGTTCCGTGCTGAAAAGATCCGGCAACGGCCCTAAAGCGCCTGCCGCGTGGGCGGAAGAGACCTGCATCAGAAGCAGCAAAGAAAAAATCATTGCCATACAAGTATAGAAACGAACTGCGCGATCTCCTCTTTCCAAAAACCTATCGCAATATTCAATTCTCCTCCTGATCATGGACCTATTCCCCCGATAACCATCGGCGCAAGAATCCTTTTTTTGGCTGTGGCTGACGTATTGTTGCAGAACGCTTTGGCTGAGTTTGCTGTTGGACAGGCATAGGAATAGCCGACTTTGATCGCGCTGGTGCTCCATTTGCCACAAGCATATCCCGTAAGCCCGGTACGCCCATGCCCCTCAAAGCTGCATCGATTTTAACGT
Organism: Patescibacteria group bacterium; assembly: GCA_038063355.1. Lineage (GTDB taxonomy): Bacteria > Patescibacteriota > Gracilibacteria > Peribacterales > Peribacteraceae > 2-12-FULL-55-11. Next base: position 4,899 of record JBBTVH010000015.1, read on the forward strand.
CTTCTGGACCATATACCGCACTTTTTACCCATGCAGCAAAGATTTCTTCATCCGTTGGACCAGAGGGCATATTGCTCCCGTGTCGATCACGCAACTCTTGGGCAATCATGCGTCGGTTTTCCGGTGGAATATTGTCGTATCTTGCTTCATCGTATCTCCTATACGTACGTCGAAGCATGTCCCTTTCATCATCATCCACTACATTTTTCTGCAACTTTTGATGCAGTTGCTCAGCCGTATAGGAAGCAAGCGTACGCGTATCAGTAGCTTTTGCGCTTTGCACCTCCCCAAATCGCTGCACCGAGGGAGATGGAGGCACTTCTTGCTTCACCCCATTGGCTGCAAGAAGAGCTGCAATAGATGGAACCTGTAGACTTTTAAGATGCGCAGTCATCCCTGTTTCTGTGAGAGAGCATGCGGAAATCCGTATATATGTTTCGGTTGGGTCACCTTCTGCCACTATGGATTGGGGGGCTGATGCCAATTCTACTGTTGATTCTGGACTATCCGCTACGAGTTGTAACACTCCCTTGTGCTCTCTCATGGCACTCAAACTAGCGCGGACCCCTGCCCTGAACAGAAGTGCTTTGTCGGAAAATGTGCCCGACTGAATTGCATTGTGTAATTGCTCCGGCGTGTATTTGGTCAATGCCTTTGCATCTTGCTCGAAACTCTTCTGGATTCCCACAAATATCCGTGCAGCTCGTGCTGTACGATCCTGTACGCTCTCTTTTCCAGCATCAGCAGATTGCATAGATGAAGATGCGGCGTTACGTGTATTGGGTGGTGGCGGAGGAGGAGGCCGAATTGGTGTTGTTTTTGGGCTGGGTACCTTCGCAGGACCCATGGGGATTGGGCTTCCCGGAGATTGCCTCTTTCCATGAGGCGGCGGTGGCGGAGGGGGCAGAGGAGATGAGCGCTGAGATGGAAGAGCTCGCACAACAGAACTCGCCTCATCGTGTGTTGCCCCTGCCAGAGGCGTTACGGCATCTGCGGATACAACATCGGAAAGCTCTAAATCTTCAGAGAGTGGATTCGGTTGTTCTCGCTTTTTCCCCGGAGGCGGCGGTGGCGGAGGAGGACTCTTAATTCCCATTAAGTATATTGTACCACAATATGTACGGAAAGGATAGATCCTCAAAACGACTCAGAACGCACGGCTCCTTCTTCCCTACTCTTTCCCTTCCTCCTGCAGGCGAGACGCCCACTCCTACGCCCCACCCCCTACCCCCTTATTCTTCTTCTCCACCTCCGCAAGCAGCGTCTTACTCGGCGCCGGCACGCCTCCGGAGGCCTCAAGCTTCTTCTCCAGATCTTTCATCTTCGCGTTGTCTTCGGGCGTGAGCGCTTCTCCGAGCATCGAGCGCTTGCGCAGGGCATTGAAGTCGTTGGTCCACATCTCTTTGTCGCGCCATTTGCGGTACTCATCAAGTGTCATCTTCTTCTCGCGCGCCTTCTTCTTCTCCTCTTCCTCTTTGTCTTTGGCCTTTTCCGCGGACTTCACCGCTGTTTTCCCCTCTTTGGCGGATTCCGCCCAACGCTTGATCTTCTCTTCCACCACCTGGCGCTTTTCGCTGTAGCGCTCCCGGGAAAGCTTGCGGATGATCTCCACGCGGTTCAGATCCTGCTCAAAGACTGGCGGCGGAAGCGTGCTCACGGAGAAAGGCTTACTCGGAATGCCATCGATCATTAGGCGGAGGTACGCGTGGTACTTGGGAAGGCTCAGGATGTCTTTCTCCACGACCATCTCCTCGAACTGCTTACTCAGCTCCTCGGCGTCATCGGAACCCACCTGGAAGCTCACCATCGTACCCACATTGCCGAACACGGCGTCCTGGAGCTTTGTGCTCTTATCGCCGATCAGAAGCTGCGCCACGTACTGGTTGGCCATCGTGAGGCTCAGACGGTATTTACGTGCTTCCGAGAGGATCGTGGCGAAGGATTCGGTGGCGAAGTTCTGGAACTCGTCAACGTACAGGAAAAAATCGCGGCGATCGTTCTCCGGAATATCGGCGCGGCTCATGGCCTCGAGCTGGAACTTGGTCACGAGCATCGAGCCAAGGAAGGCGGAGGTATCCTCTCCCAGTTTTCCCTTGCTCAGGTTCACCAGAATGATTTTTCCGGTGTCCATTGCGTGGCGGATATCCACGGTGCTTGTCACCTGCCCGATGATATTGCGGATGAGCGGCGTGGAGAGAAGCTGGCCGACTTTGTTCTGGATCGCGGCGATGGCTTCCGTGCGGTATTTTTCGCTCCATGAAGCGTATTCGTCCTCCCAGAAACTGCGGACCAAAGGGTCCGATAAACGCGAGACGACTTTCCCACGGTAGGAGTCATCGGCAAACATCCGCATGATCCCGAGCATAGAGGAGCCTTCGGTCTGGAGGAGCGCGAGAAGAGTGTTTCTGAGAATGTGTTCCATACGTCCACTCCAGACGTCCGGCCAGAGCTTGGTGAAGACGCTCATGATGCCGGACGCCACCAGCGGCTGTTGATCGCGGTCGCGGCACTCGAGGATATTGAAGGAAATCGGGAAATCCTTGTCTGAGGGATCGAAGAGAATCACGTCGTTGCTGCGCTCCTTCGGAATGAATTTGAGCACCGCCTCTACGAGGTCGCCGTGTGGATCGATGAGCCCGATTCCCCGTCCCGCGTGGAAGTCGGAGAAGAGCATATTCTCGAGAAGCGTGGATTTCCCCATACCCGTCTTTCCGATGACATAGATATGACGCCGGCGGTCATCGGTCTTGATGCCGAATGCTGTGCGCGAGCCGCGGAAGACCGCTTCTCCGAGGAGAGTGAGATCTGAAGAGGGGGGAACCGGAAGATGGATCGGTGGTTCGAGTTTTTTGCTGAGGACCCAGTCGATATTGGGCGTCTGTACCATCGCAGTGGGGAGATGCCAGAGCGTGGCAATCTCTTCCACAGAAAGTACGTACGGGTGGACCGTAAACCCGAGGGGGAGAGTTTCTGAGACCCGGGGGGAGAGCATGCGGAAGGCATTGGTGTGCGGCAGAGCGAACTGGCGGCAGCTGCCTGC
>JBBTVH010000016.1:0-1826 GCA_038063355.1 Patescibacteria group bacterium
CGACTTCGTTTGCGGAGAGTGCGCGGTTGTAGATGCGGACGTCGTCGAGGAGGCCTTTTGCGTACTGCCCTGCCGTATCGGATTTGCTCCCAATGCGCAGCGGTAAGTTATTCGTAGTGATAGCGCTTGTTGGGCTGCCGACAATCGTTCCGCCTTCCGTTCCGTTCACGTAGAGCCTAAGTTTATCGTCTCCTGACTGACTATTGTCATACACCATCACGACATGATTCCATCCGCTTGCCAGTGTTTGGTATTTTCTTCCTCCTGCGGCTATCCATGCTTCCACAGTATTGGAAACGGTATTATCCACCAGAAGCATGTAACCATTGGAGGCACCGGTGCTTTTGGATACGACGGACTGCCATGTGCCAGTGCTCTCCCTGACTAGCCAAGCGGAAATCGATACCGCAGAAGTAAAATCATACGCTGAGTCTTGATTTGTTTCCACATAATCATCCGTCCCATCAAACTGCATTGCATACGGATTATCGAAGGTGATTGCGCTGGGCAGCGTTGATCCCGACCAAGTCTTCCCCGCCCCTCCGCGCCGCGTGCCAGTATTCCCGTACCCCGATGAATCCAGTATCGCTCCCGAGTTCGTTCCTTCATCAAACTTCCAATATCCAACGAGTCCGTTTTCCGTGGAGTCTTCGATGCGCAGAGTATTGAGTGTAGAGGTAATGGTGGCGGTCTGATCGCTGGAAGACGTGAGCACGACGAGGCCGGAGCGTGCGGTGAACGTGCCGGAGGTTTGGGTGATGGTGCCGGCTTTTACGGTGAAGTTTCCGGTCGAGGAGACATCGAGTGTGCCATTACTCAGAGTGAGCGTTCCGGAAGCAGTGAGCCGGTCGGCGAGGGTATACGTTCCTCCATTGGCGTTTATGGTGAGTGCATTGAACTGCTGGCCGCCGGAGAGAATCTGAAGAGACGATGCAGTGCCATCGAGCGTCACCGTTCCCTTGCGTGCATTGAAGATGCCTCCGTTATTCAGGAAAGAACCACCGACGGTCACGCCATAGTTCGACGAAGACACATCGAGTGTTCCGCCATTGAGTGTGAGGTCTCCGTTCACATCGAGAGCGCTGTTCAGTGTGACTGTAGCCAAACCGGTGGAAGGCTGGTTCCCTGCGGCGAGTGCAGCAATCTCCGCCGGGGACAGGGCTCGATTGTAGATACGGACGTCGTCGATATTTCCGCTAAAGGGCACGGCAGAAGAAGTGCCACCACGTCTTCCGATTTCGAGATTGGTAGCGGCAAGAACACCTGGATCGGCAGTACCAAGAGTGGTTGGTGTCATAGTATCGGCTACACCATTGACGTATGTTTGGATGCCGGATGCGGCAACATTTCCATTATACGCAACAACAACGTGGTACCACTTATTTGCCGCTAAGGTCTGATTTCCTGTGGCATAAAAATAGTTGTTTCCCTGCGAATCGGTTTCTATAAAAAAGAGCTTGCCCGTAGAATCAACAGCTAAAACCCATCCTGGACTTACCAGATAAGACCACCGTCCCACAATAGTGCCAACCGAAGCGGAGAACGACGCAGGCTTTATCCAAGCGGAGATGGTAATTGGAGTCGTTTTGAGGAATAGCGGAAACGATGTACCGACATGCACATAATCATCCGTCCCATCAAAACTCACACTCCTCGCATTCGTGAAGTTCGTCGGTGCAACGGTTGAGGAGATTGTCGGGCCGCTGACGAGCGTCCCTGAGTTTCCGTACCCCGATGCATCCGCCGCTCTCACCACGCTCGTTTCATCCAGCTTCCAGTAGCCCACGAGGCCGTCATTGAGATTCAGGTTCTTGTAGGTGGCGCCT
>JBBTVH010000017.1:0-3677 GCA_038063355.1 Patescibacteria group bacterium
GTCACAACACACGCGTTGTCGAATGATCCTGATGCATGGGGCACGGCAACCATCCATGAAATGATCGCGGGCATGCATCCGGGCTTAGGAGAGCGCATACCGCTTGCGAAGATCAAGGAGTTCACCGACGCGGATGAGTTGAAACAATATCTTTCGGACACGCTGGTCGCATTGTACGAAGAGCGGTGCAAAGAAGCGGAGGACGTTGCTGTTGCGCAGGCCGAACGCGTTGTCACACTGCGTAGTATCGACACGCACTGGATGGACCACATCGACGACATGGCGCACCTCCGCGAGCAGGTGGCCTTTGCCGGTTACGCCCAGCGCGATCCGCTCATCGAATACAAGGACCAGGCCTTCCGCCGTTTCCAGCAGCTTCTGGCGCAGATCGATTCGACTATCGTGCGCACGCTCCTGCAGGTCGACTTCCGGCAGTTCCAGCCACGCGTGCTCCTTGAGCAGGCCTCTGAAGAATTGGAGAGTATCCTCACGAACGAAGGGGAGATTGAGGCGGAACTCGAAGAGACTGGCGTTGGTGGAGGCGGTACGAAAAAAATTCGGAATTCGGAATTCGGAATTCGGAATGGAGGAGGGGATATTCTTTCTGCGCGGCCTGGGCCATCACAAAGACCAGCGCAAGCACAGCGTCATGTTGCGGAAGTAGGACGGAATGATCCGTGCCCGTGCGGTTCCGGGAAAAAATATAAAAAATGTCATGGACGTTCGTGAACAGACTTCAAGAGAGCACCCTGAGTTTGTCGAAGGGTGTGGAAGCGGGAAGAAGTTTAAGAAGTGCCATGGGAAATGATTTGAAAGATACAAGAAACAAGATACAAATAAGATACAAACCTCAAAAAGCGCTATTTTTTAGTCTTCGATCTTGGTTCTTCTTTGTATCTTGTTTCTTGTATCTTAGTTATCTCCATGCCCCGTATCCCTGACGCCATCGTTGGCCATGAAGACCAGCGCGCGGCGCTGACATCCGACATCGTTTCGGGAAATGTTTCCCATGCGTATCTTTTCCATGGGCCGGAGCATCTGGGAAAGATGACGACGGCGTTGTGGTTTGCACGCGAGCTTCTCTGCAGCGGCACAAAGGAAGAAGAATGCGCGGCGGCGGAGCATCAAATCGAACGCCTCACGCACCCCGATTTTTTCATCGTCGATCAACTTTGGATGGAGGAAACCTGCGAGGACTGGAACGTCATCGCCAAAAGTTCCAACGTGCCGCAGGGACACCGCGCAAAGGCGGGCGCGAAGACCGACACTATCAGCATTGACGATATCCGAGAGCTGCAGAGCAGGCTCTATGAAAAAGGACTCTCGCAATACCGTTGCTGCGTCATCCGTTCCGCGGAGCGGATGCAGGAGGCCGCCAGCAACGCGCTTCTGAAAATCCTCGAAGAACCTCCTGCGGGCCTAGTTTTCATCCTCACCACTGCGTCTTCCAGCGCCATCCTCCCCACCATCGTCTCCCGCTCTCGCACACTTTCGTTCCGCCGCGTTCCCGAAGCGGCGCTCAAGTCCATGATTCCGGGAATCGATGCAGACGATCAGCAGTTCATCCTCTCGCTTGCGCAGGGGGCGCCGGGCGTCGTTCGTACACTCGCCGATGATCCCGATATGCTCCGCGCTCATCGTCTTCTCAAAGGAAAGGCTGTGGCCTTCTGGCAGGCGCGGGCGCTTGCAGATCGCCTGCAACATCTTGTTCCGCTTCTGGAGCGTGGCGAAGACGCGGACAGGTTCCTTCTACATCTTGCCCTCACACTCCGGGAAACCCCGGGGCGCTCCGCAGAATCCGCGCAGGCTCTCCTAGAGCTCTTGCGGGGGCTCAAGACCAACGCGCACCGGCAGATTTTACTGCAGAGATTTGCGGTGGAGGCCTAAAGAAACACCCCAATGCCTTGTCGCGCCCCTAAACCAATGTTAGGCTTTCTTGCCGTTGGTTTACGTTCTTGTCCTTATCGGCTCGTTTTTAGGCATTTGTGCGATCCTCGCGCTCAAAGTGCTTGTTCGTAATCGGATGGTGCGGCGCTTCGTGCGGTCTATCCGACACCGTTCCGATCAGGCTGAGAAAAGAGGATTAACTATCGTCGAGGAGCGGCCGCTCATCAAACCCAAGAAAAACCCGCGCGTTTCCGCGATGGAAATGCAGCAGGTGCGCACGCTCTTCCGTTCAGCGGAGAAGGCGGTGGCGCAGGGCAAGATCGAGGAAGCCGAGCGGCTTTTCATTCAAGCACTCACAATTGATCCCACCGCGTGCGACGTGCGCGCCGAGCTTGCGAAGCTTTACCTTACGTCCACGCGCGAGCCCAAGGCCGAAGCCCTCTACAAAGAACTCCTCCAGACGCAGGATGACGTCTCCTTCCATGCCAACCTCGGCCTCGCGTACTACCGCCAGGCGAAATTTGTCGATGCCTGCCGTGCGTACCAAGAGGCTCTAAACCGCGATCCCAAAACTCCAGAACGCTCGGCCGCCCTCGGTCGCGCGTGCATTGCCGCGCAGCGCTTTGAAGAGGCAGCGCCGCTTCTGGAGAAAGCCGTTGCCCGCACGGGGCGCAGCACGGAACTCCTCCATCTCCTTGCGGAGTGCTACCTGCAGCTCGGGCACAAGGACAAAGCAGAAGAGACGTATCGTCGCATCAACCGGCTCGAGCCGTACGATGAGGCAGTGAAGGCGAAGATGGTGGAGCTCGCTAAAGTCTGACGATTTATAATTTACGATTGATGATTTGCGATTTTTTTGCGTGTAGCTGCAAATCGTAAATCATCAATCGTCATTCGTAAATCGTTTCTCAATATTCAACAACCTCAATCTCCACATCCCCCTGCACCTGCGCTTGGCAGCTCAGACGATCCGGATCTTCCATCACACCCATGTTTTCCTCACGGTCATTTCTCGGGCTTAGTTGTTCCATTCCTTGTTTTACGTGGCACATGCATGTGGTGCAGAAGCCATTTCCGCCGCATGCATACTCCATCGGAATCCCGTTATCCAGCGCGATTTGCAGCAGGCTCTGGCCATTTTCGGCTTCGACGGTTTTTACCTGGCCGGAGTAATGAAAGGTCACTTTAGGCACAAAAAGAATTGAAAATTGAAAATGGAAAATGGAAAATTAAGCCTATGCTGTGAGAGTGGAATGAATGTATCAAGTCTTATCTTCGTAATTTTCCATTTTCCATTTTCAATTTTCAATTGACCCCTCTGCTTTCCATCACCGATCTCCACATCTCCGTCGATGAGAAAACGATCATTCATGGCGTTTCTCTTGAAATCAAAGAGGGAGAAGTGCATGCCATCATGGGGCCAAACGGTTCCGGAAAATCCACTCTGGTGAACGCGCTGGCGGGTCATCCACGGTATGCCATTACGAAAGGGGCGGCGGCGTTTCGGGGGAAAGATCTTCTGCAGATGGCTGCGCATGAGCGCGCGCAAGCGGGGATGTTCCTCGCGATGCAGTACCCAAAAGAGATTGCCGGCGTGACGCTGCGGAGCTTTCTCTTTGCCGCGTACAAAGCGCAGATGATGGCGCGGGATCCCGCGTTTAAAGCAGTGTCGCCCGTGCGGTTCCAGAAGATGCTCCAAGAAGAAATGCAATCACTCAACATGGATCCCGCCTTCGCCGAGCGCGCCGTGAACAAAGGATTTTCCGGCGGTGAAAAAAAGAAATCCGAAA
>JBBTVH010000018.1:0-3213 GCA_038063355.1 Patescibacteria group bacterium
GTTCCTCAACACACTCTTTACGAAAATCTTTGCAGGCGAACGAAAGCGATTGCTGCGCGTTGCCCAGGGCAGGGGATCGCCGTACCGGCATGGAGTTAGTGTGATTGCGATGCTCCGGCGTGGAGAAGGGGAGATCGCACCAAGAGGATGGCCTGAGGGCATGGCGAAAGATGCGAGGCCGTGGATGTCTTAAAGCATCGAGGCGATCATTTCCATCACCCGCACCACCGGACTCACAATCAAATCAATCCACCCCATCAGAAGCGGGATCCCCAACATATCTTCCGCAATCAGCAGTCCCAGCAGAATCCAGGGGCCTCTTCGCAGCCACTCGTTGTACTGCTCGTCGTAGCGGTAGGGAATGAACACCTGGAAGATCTTGCTGCCATCCAGAGGTGCGACGGGCAAAAGGTTAAAGGCCATAAGGCCGAGGTTCAGCGCGATCGAAATCCGGAGGATATCAGATAACACCGCCGTGAATGTTCCGCGGCCGCCGCCGGAAAGCAGATCCCAGATACTGCCCGTCACCGTATCCGGCGCAAGGAGAAGAAGTCCTCCGAATGCGAGAAATGCGATGATCAAATTACTGATCGGTCCCGCGATGCTCACGAGCGCCGTGTCGCGTTTCCAGTTCTTGAAGTACCTGGGATCGATCGGCACGGGCTTTCCCCAACCAAAACCCACAAGGAAGAAGAGGATGGTCCCCATCAAGTCCAAGTGCGCTATCGGGTTTAAGGTAAGGCGTCCCTGTTCTTTTGCCGTGGGATCGCCGAGGCGATGTGCGACGAGCGCATGCGCCCATTCGTGGACCGAAAGCGCGATGAGCAAGGCGATGATGAAGGAAGGGCGGAGGGCGGACATGGAAGTATTATGTATGAAGTATTATGTATGAAGTATTAGGTATTAGGTATCGCAAGCGTCACTTGGGTATGGATACGTAATACCCAATACTTAATACCTAATACTTATTGACCCCATCATAGCTTCCCCGTAGGCTTTCCCAGCAAATGGCCCGCAAGTGCGTCAAAACCGGCAAAGGAACGGCCTTCGGCAACACCCGAAGCCACTCGAACAGGCACACCCGCCGCACATTCCGCGCGAACATCCAGAAGAAGCGCGTGTTCGATCCCCGTACAGGAACCTACGTCACGATGAAAGTTTCCACGAGCTACCTTCGCACGCTCGCGAAGAGATTGCAGGAGGGGAGGACGATCTGATGTTGCGAAAAGGGTGCGGATGCGCATACACGTAGCGTCGCCCATGTTCGTCAATACGCAAAACGCCCCCCGGAGGAGGCGTCTTGAAGGAGCATTCAGCGGATTATTGCGCTACGCCGTCTTTGTTGCGGTACTTCATGCGCATGTTATCCACTTTCTTCATTACGCCCTCTGGGTTTTTCTTCATTTTCTCCTTCTCAGCCTGCACGCATTCCTTGAATGCAGTGCTTGCCTTCGTGTGCTCGCTGCAGGTCTTCTTCAGAATCATCTTTTTCATGGGCTTCATGACCGATTTGCCAGTCATCTTGCGGTCCTTGATCGTACCCAGAATGCACTGCGCACGGGACTTGCCGCTCAATCTGGAGCAGTTCACCTTGATGGTTTGGCCGAGATTGTTCTGCTTCATCCTCCTCGCCTCCGAGGACGTGCTCACCGAGGAGATGAAGGATGAGGAGCTCTCCGACGAGGCAGAGCTTGAGGAAGCGTCCTGCGCGAACGCGGGAACTGCCGTAAGGGCGATGGCGCCCGCGGCGAACAGGGAAACGAGACGACGTGTCATGGAAAATAAGGGGAAATAGCTAAGAACCGTTCTTCAGAGGCTGAAGTATACACCATTGTTCCTCCGCATCATGCAAGCCCGCCTTCCGGATCCGGCGGCTTTGCCCTACGGTTCCTTTTCAGCGCTCCATGGAGCCGCTTATCGAGCAGGACGGATTTTTGGGAACTTGGCTTTCTTCTCCTTCTTTCCAGCTTCTGCACAAACACCTCGTGCCGTTTCTGCTGCTCCTCTGAAGCGTGCTTATCGATGATGTGCTGGATCAGCATCTGGTACGCCAATTCGCGGTTGCGGTGTTGCTCGCGCTGTTCGTGGACGCGCACCGAGATTCCCGTAGGGCGGTGTGTGAGCTCCACGCAGTTATTGGTTTTGTTCACTTTCTGCCCGCCATGGCCCGATCCGCGGGTGAACGCTTCCGAGATATCCGCCATGCGGATGCCCAGCTGCTCGGCAGCATGTTCCAGGTGCGGAGGGAGGGGAATGGGGAAGGACATGTATGTAATGATAATCCGCAATTGAAAATTGAAAATGGAAAATTGAAAATTGGTCGGATGCCTCAATGCCTCATTGCATCATCGCGTATCCGAAATATTTTGGTATTTGGAATTTTCCTGATCATTGTGTTCCTGGCATTTGGTCATTCCCTCTTCCAGGACTTCGCACCCATTGATGACACGCTTCTGGTCCGTGAGAACCTCGCGATCAGGGGGCTCACGCTCGAAAACCTCCGCTATGTCTTCACGCATTTCGATCCGGAGCTCTATATCCCGCTCACGTTTGTCTCGTTTCAGATCAATTATGTTCTGGGAGGATTGAGTCCCTTCGGGTTCCACTTGGGGAATGTGCTGCTGCATGCGGCGAATGCAATCTTGGTTTTTTTCCTAGTTTCACTTCTAACGAATGCAAAAAGCATAAAGCATAAAGGAAAAAGCCCTTTATACTTTTTGCTTTGTGCTTTCTGCTCTCCGGCAGGCATCGTTGCGATGTTATTTGCTGTCCACCCCCTCCACACCGAAACCGTCGTCTGGATCGCAGGCCGTAAGGATCTTCTTTTCGCCTTTTTCTATCTCCTGACGCTCGTCACGTACCTGCGGGAAAGGGAAGGGGAACATCGCAGTGCGTGGTATTGGGGAAGCGTACTGTGCGGACTTCTCGCGCTCCTCAGTAAGGCAACAGCGATGACATTGCCCATGGCGCTGTTGCTCATCGATTGGTTTATTTCTGTCGCGGAAGATGGCGATCTTCCGCTGCACAGACGTTTTCACTTCAAAAATAAAATTCCATTCCTTCTTCTCTCCATTGTCTTTGCCCTCATCGCTCTCAGCGGCAAAGAACGCATTGTCGGATCTACTTCTCTGATCGATACCGCCCTCGTCGCCATCCGCAGCTTCGGCCATTACCTCTGGCAGCTTTTCATCCCTGTGGGCTTCAGTGTCTTCT
>JBBTVH010000019.1:0-1287 GCA_038063355.1 Patescibacteria group bacterium
TTCTGCGCCGTCGCACCGCGGAAGGTCAGCGACGTGCCGATTCCGGCGATGGTATCGGGAATCTGGAGCACGCCCGCTGAAATCGCGATCTGCGGGACCAGAACGAGGAGGGCGAGGAGTGAAATGTGTTTGCGCATAAATCTCATTATTTTAGCAATAAAGGGCATTTTCCTCAATCCGTGTACCGTTGCTAAAACTGGGAATTAGGTTCTCATTATTCACTTTTCCCCATCCATGACCCCAGATTGTGTATACCCGTTGGATTCTCCTCTGAATCGCGTATGACCCCACTTCGTCTGCCTGCAGGCAGACTACGAGGGGCGAGAGGCTTTCGTTTGCCTTTTACCGGATTTGTATATTTTTATAACAACTTGGTATCATACGGTGTATGCCGCGTCTTGCACATTCAACCATTCTCTGTTGCCTTCTCTTATCCGCATGCTCGGGAGGGGGCGGAGAGGAATCGGCGTGTGTGCAGGATTACTGGGACGGGGAAGTGGGAGCATGTCTTCCGGAGAACTGGATCGTTGTGAACAGTGAAACATTGCTCCAGCGCGGCGTGCCTCCCGAAACTATCGTCGCCTTCCAGGCGGAGCAGGCGGTGTCCGGGCAATTTCCTACAGTGGCGATCACCCGCGAGACGCTCTCCCAGGATGTGCGTGTGAAGGACTACAGCGACGCCAGCGTGCGGTCGGTATCGGTATTGCAGGGATACGAAGAAGTGGATACACGCGATATGAGTGTTGATGCCGAGAAGGTCTCGCTCCATATCTTCACCGCGCAACCCGATGATGGCGAACCGCGACGCCGCTACTACCAAGTGAGCATGCCCAAGGGCCGCAAGGGCTACACGATGACTGCGACCACGCCCGTGGCGATCGAAGATGCAATGGAGGGGCAGGTGATTGCGATCTTGGAAGGGTTTACGCTGACGGAGCCGGTGGTGGAGAAATGAAGAAACCCGAGAGCAGGCACCTGCCCTGAGTCTTTCGAAGGGTACTGGCCTGCGGTGTTTTGCTGTGAAAAGTAAAAAATCATCAGGTCCCGTGCAGCATCGTTCCCTCTCCCGGCGGGAGAGGGGCAGGGAGAGGGGGTCCAAGACACGTGTAAAGGATTTGGTATTTGCTACATCAAAGGCGACCCCCGCCCCCTAACCCCCTCCCGTCGGGAGGGGGGAACCGCTCTGCGCCCGCTGTTTTCTGTTTATATCTTTTCGAACAATGCCTCTCTCCCGTATGCTTTTCCCATTGGTGCCGTAGCCAAGCAGTAAGGCAGGGGTCTGCAAAA
>JBBTVH010000020.1:0-5752 GCA_038063355.1 Patescibacteria group bacterium
GCCATTTGCGATTTGCCATTTGGCCCCTTCCCCGTACCCGTGAGGTGAATGACATCACACACGGCAGTGAGGTCTTCAAGGTGCCGCACTGTCCATTCGTTAATTGCCTGGGCACCCTGGCTGCCGCCCATGATCAGAAGGATAGGGCGCGAGCCGGAGAAGCCGGTCAGACGGAGGCCTTCGGCGCGGGAGCCGCGGGTGATTTCGGGACGGAGAGGATTGCCGGTGAATTCGTAGGTGGTGAGTGGTGAGTGGTGAGATCGTGCGTCGTGAGTCGGGAAGCCGAGACAGATTTTTGTGGAGAGTTTTGCAATGAGTCGGTTCGCCCGGCCCATCACCGCGTCGGACTCATGAAGGATGATGGGGATTTTCATGCGCTTCGCCGCAAGACAGACAGGCACAGAGACGTATCCTCCTTTACTAAAAACAAGATCGGGTTTGAGGGATTGCAGCAGTACCTGGGATTTTTGGTATGCCAGAAAAAACTTCCATGGAAAATTCCAAGAGAGACGTGGCGCGTCCAGCATCGTATGCGGCAGATTTTCTTTCTCAAGAAAGGCTGCTTCACCCCGCGGGCTGCAGACGAAATGCACCGCAGCATCGGGATGCTGTTTCATCCATTCCCGTGCGACCGCCACAGCCGGAATGATGTGGCCGAGGGTACCGCCGCCGACGAAGAGGAGCAGGGACATTGGAGGGGAGTATAGATCGTTGTAGAGGGGAGCATCGTAAGATTCGAAAGATCGTGAGTGGTGAGTCGTGAGTCGTCAATCGTGAGGGGCCCTATACACCACTCACTATCTCACGACTCACGATCAGGTCATCAACCTCTGCAGCATCCCCCCGCGCCTCCGCGACCGTCTCGCTAATGCCGCTTCCTCCGTCGAATACATCGAAATATTCAGCAGGATTCCCGTGCCCATCAAAATCGCCATCAGGGAGGATCCACCGTAGCTGATGAAAGGGAGCGTCAGTCCTGTCAGCGGGAACAACGCGAGGGTGACGCTGATATTGAGAAGCGTCTGGAAGGCGATCCAGGTGGTGATGCCCGTGGCGACCATGAATCCGAAGCGGTCCGGGGCGCAGCGCGCGATCTGGTAGCCGCGCCAGACAAAGATGCCGTACATGCCGAGGATGATCATAAGCCGCAGGAAGCCGAGCTCTTCCGCCATCGCGGCGAAGATCATGTCGGCCTGCACTTCGGGAAGGTAGCCGAATTTCTGGATCGATTTTCCGTAACCCACGCCAAAGGGTCCGCCGGAGCCGACAGCGATGAGTGCCTGCTTGATCTGGAATCCGATGGACTCTGCAATCGCGGGATCATCAGGATGGAGATAGGCGAGGAAGCGGTTGCGCACATATGCCTGCTGCAAGATGAGCGGAAGCCCGAGTACGCTCGCAATAGATGCTCCGAGGCCGACGTGGAAGATATTTCCCCCTGCGACGAAGAACATCGTCACGGCGATGGCGGAAAGAACAAGGAAGGAGCCGAGGTCCGGCTGGACGGCGACGAGAAAAGTGGAGATCAGAAGTAGGGAGGCGAACGGCAAAAATCCTTCTTTCCAGGTAGAGATCTCCTGCTCCCGCTTCTGCAGCCAGAGCGACATGTAGAAGATCATTGTGAGCTTCAGAAATTCCGAAGGCTGCAGCGAGAAGGGGCCGATTCTGAGCCAACTGCGGGCCGTGCCATATTCTGCGGCGATGCCCGGAATGAAGACAATTACGAGGAGAATCAAGGTTAATGCGAAGAGCGGAAGTGCCAGCTTTTCCCATGCCCGGTAGGGGAAAATGAGACAGAAAGCGCCCGCACCCATGCTCAAAAGTACGTGGAAGAAGCTGCGCCAGAGGTAAAAGGAATTGCTCGGGATGTCGCGAGTTCCCTGCGCCACAAGACGCTCCGTGATCTGATAACTTTCAAACACCGAGACGCTCGCAATCATAGCCAGCCCGAAGAGGGTGAGTACGACCGTGACGCCAGCGAGGAGGAGATCCATGCGACGGAACATATGGAGCGACAAGCATGCGGCACCGCGGCCGATTGTTAAATTGCTGTATTGTTATATTGTTATGCTGCTCACACTAGGTCTTCGCTTGCGAGCAATACAACAATTGAACAATGGAAACGCGCTATATTTTAATGTGCAGCTGTGATTCCTTGGAGGAAGGCTTTCCTGTGTTTTCCGGCCATCGTCGGAAGCATCGCGGCCGCTTCATAGGCTATTCGCTTCCATCCGCGGGGCAAACGGTCGAAGCCGGGCAGAAGTTTTTCCATCTTCACCGCAGATTCTCCAAGTACTTCCATCCGTTTTAATGAAGATTCGAGTGTGATCTGGTGATGGTGGAGCGCTCGTGCATCGGGATCGAAGATCAGTGGCACGCCCGCATTGCGCAGCCGCGAACCCCATTCAATGTCTTCCCAGCCATAGAGTGTCACATCCTCTCGGAAGGGATGTTTCTTGGCTATTTCCGTTGGAAGGCTGATGTGGCTTGTGTAGGTGAAGCGGTGCTGGATGGTGGAGGGTATTACTGAATTGCTGTATTGCTGAATTGCTGGATAGCCGAACTGCCAGCCGGATTTCTCAAGCCAGCGCATGACGGGCGTGATGCCGACGGCGGGGTCCCAGGTGGTATAGCCGAGGACGATTTGCAATTTACGATTGATGATTTGCGATTTGTGTGCGAGTAGATGCGTTTCACATGCGTGGGACTCCAAAAAAATGTCATCGCCTATAAAGAGAGCGTAGGGAGCACTAGCATGTTGGACTCCGTGATTGCGCGCGACACCTTGTTGTGACTTAGCTATTTCGATAAATCGAAAATTATCAATCGTAAATTGCAAATCGTCACGCTCGCATAGCCGTGTGGTCGCCTCATCATGCCCATCACTGACGACAATCACTTCCAGTTCGTCGGCGATCGTTTGTGTGGAAAGATGATGCAAACAGCGCTCAAGGATCTCAGCACGCTGGTGAGTGGGAATAACAACGCTTAACACTGGCTTCGTCATGTCCTTATCTTATACTCCAGCGGTGAAGTGTCTCTATATCGATCTTGCGTCTAATAAAGGACTACTGGCTTTGGTTAAGGAGAAATCCGTCACGGCGTCCGATCATGTCGATCATCGCTTGGGAGATCAGGAGTTGATGCCGAGGGTGGAGGGTGTATTGCAAATTGCAAATTGCAAATGGGGTGACCTCACACAGATTGCATGCGTCATCGGACCGGGAGGATTTATGAGTCTGCGTGTGGGGGTGGCGCTCGCAAACACGCTGGCGGATCAGTTGAAGATTCCGATTGCGGGAGTGCATCTGAGTGATTTGTATGCGACGAGAATTAGCAATGAGCAAGTAGCAGGTAGCAATTATGTGTGGCTACATTCAACGAAGAAGCAGGAATTGTTTGTCCGGGGTTTCGGGTCGTATGCAAAGCAATGGCCGGAGGCGACGCATGTGCAATTGAAGGACTTCATCAACGTAATGCCGCAGCCGATGCATTGGGTTGGGGAATTGATTCCGGAGCATCAAGCTGCCCTTGCGGTTGTAGGGGCATTGCGCGCAATGCCCCTACACGATGTTGAGGAGATTCTTCCTGCATTCCTCCAGCATCAGGAATTCAAAAAACAAATCCTGGAGCCGTGGTACGGGAGGGGGTGGTGAGCCACGAAAGCCGAAAAACTCCTAAACGAAAGGCAAATCTCCCGGTATCCTCTGTCCGATGGCAGTCATTGAATTCTTGAACAAACTCCTCGGCGATCCCAACGAAAAGGAACTCAAGCGCATCCGGCCGGTTGTGCCGAAGGTGCGAGAGTGGCAGAAGAAATATCAGGATCTTCAACTGACTGATCTTCCAGGTAAAACGGAAGAATTCAAAAAGCGTATCGCAGAAGGAGAAACGGTCGACGATCTGTTGCCCGAAGCGTTCGGTCTTGTTTGCCGTGCATGTGAACTGCTGAAAGGCTCCACCACAAACATGGGCAAGCAGAGCTTCACGTGGGACATGGTGCCCTTCGATGTGCAGATCATCGGTGGAGCGGCGCTCCACAAGGGCTGTATCGCGGAAATGAAGACCGGAGAAGGAAAGACGCTCGTGTGCACGCTGCCGGTGTACCTGAACGCGCTCTCCGATAAAGGCGTACACGTCGTCACCGTGAACGATTACCTCGCGCGGCGCGACTCCGTGTGGATGGGGATGCTCTACCAGGCGCTCGGTCTCACGGTTGGCGTCATCATCCATGAGAAATCTACGGAAGAGCGGCGGGAAGCGTACGCATCGGACGTTACCTACGGCACGAACAACGAATTCGGGTTCGATTATCTCCGCGACAACATGGCGGTCACTCTTGCACGTCAGGTTCAGCGAGGACTGCATTACGCGATTGTCGATGAAGTGGACAGTATTCTCATCGACGAGGCCCGCACGCCACTCATCATCAGCCAGCCCGCCGGGGAATCCACGACCAAGTATCAGCAATACGCGTCTCTGGTGCAGGGACTGCAGGAACCCGCCGATTTCACGCGCGATGAAAAGCAGCGTGTGGCGACGCTTACCGAAGAAGGCGTCAAAAAAATGGAAGGACTCCTCGGACTTGAAAACATCTACACGGAAAAAGGATTCGAGGAAGTTCATCACATCGAGCAGGCGCTGCGGGCCCATGCCATCTACAAGCGCGACGTGGATTACGTCATTAAAGACGACGAGATTATCATCGTTGACGAGTTCACAGGACGTCTGATGCCGGGCCGGCGCTACAGCCACGGGCTCCATCAGGCCATCGAAGCCAAAGAAGGAGTGGAAGTACAGCGCGAGAGCAGGACCCTCGCAACAATTACATTCCAGAACTACTTCCGCCTCTACACGAAGCTCGCCGGCATGACGGGCACGGCGAAGACCGAGGAAGAGGAGTTCGAATCCATCTACCGGCTTCGCACGTTTGTCATTCCCACGCACAGGCCTGTCACGCGCGCCGACAGGACCGATGCCGTGTACCGCACGGTCGAAGCAAAATTCCGTGCCGTCGCGAAAATTGCAAAGGAGAAATTCGAGAAGGGCCAGCCGATCCTCATCGGCACGACGTCTATCGAGAAATCCGAAGCCATGAGTCTGCTGCTCGATGAAATGCATGTTCCCCATCAGGTACTCAATGCCAAGCAGCACGAGAAGGAAGCGGAAATCATCGCGGGTGCCGGACAAAAAGGCGCCATCACTATTGCCACGAACATGGCCGGACGCGGCACAGACATCAAGCTTGGGGAGGGGATCGCAGCACTCGGAGGATTGGTTGTTCTCGGCACGGAGCGCCACGAAGCGCGTCGCATCGACAACCAGCTCCGCGGACGCAGCGGACGCCAGGGAGATCCCGGAGAATCACAGTTCTTCGTCTCCATGGAAGATGACCTCATGCGCCTCTTCGGCGGCGACCGCCTGAAGACGATGATGGAGCGGCTCAAAGTGCCCGATGACGTGCCGCTCGAAAACGGGATGGTTTCTCGGAGCATCGAAGGTGCGCAGAAGAAAGTAGAGGGCCGCAACTTCGACATTCGCCGCCATGTGGTGCAGTACGACGACGTGATGAACAAGCACCGCGAGCTTATCTACAAACGGAGACAGAAGATTTTGGTGAAGATTGCCGAGGGGGAAAATTCGGAATTCGGAATGCGGAATTCGGAATTAAAGGATGAATCGCCGTTGCATCAGGATGTGCTTGCGGCTCTGCGCAAAGAGATCGAAAGCATGGTCACAACACACGCGTTGT
>JBBTVH010000021.1:0-2463 GCA_038063355.1 Patescibacteria group bacterium
GTTTCATGATCGAAAAATCTATTGCTATGCAATATACTGCATTTGGAAGCGTGCCAGAGTGGTCGATCGGGCCTGACTTGAAATCAGGTAGACCCGCAAGGGTCTCAGAGGTTCGAATCCTCTCGCTTCCGCCATAAACCAAAGCGGTATTCGCTATACTGCAGCAATGCTCGAAGCTGTACTCATAGCGCTGTCCCTTTCTGTTATCCAATGGTGGTCTTCACCGTGGTCCTACGCTATCGCAGGCGTCTTGCTGCTGCTCTGCCTTCCGGGAGTGCTGGTGATGCGGGGAGCTGCGCCCTTTGTCACCACTTCCAAAAAAACCGTACGTGCCATGATCGCTCTCGCGGCGATACGCCCCGGAGAAATCGTTATGGATCTCGGCTGCGGTGATGGACGACTCGTCTTCGCAGCTGCGAAGAAGGGAGCCATTGCAACAGGCTTTGAAATGTCCGTACCGGCATATCTGATCGCAAAGATCCGCTCCTTTTCCCATACGCAGTGCAGCATCCGCTTCGGAAATCTCTGGCATCAGAAGTACAGTCATGCCGATGTGCTTTTCTGTTATTTTCTGAAAGATACCATGCAGGATTTCAAGACACACATCTGGTCGACACTGAAGCCCGGCTGCAGGGTGGTGTCGCATGCATTCACCATGAACGATGTGCAACCACAGCAGCGCACCGAATCTGCGGTGATGTATGTGAAACCGTAACATTCTGCCCTCCCGCTTCGTGAACATACTATGCAAACAGAATAGCGCAATTTGTGCATTCATCCGGCATTTGATAGGATTTCGTACTGTTCATGCTGCGAGGGCACAAGACATCGGCGATGACGGCAGGGTTCTTCACTCTGGGAACGCTCTTCACGCTTCCGGGTCTTGCATACGCGCAATCATTTTCAGACGTACCGGCGGACCACCCGGTGTACGCCGCTGCAGAGTTCTTGAAAGAAAAAGGCATCATTGCGGGATACGCGGACGGCACCTTCAAGCCCGATAAGGCCGTCATCCGCGCCGAGGCGATCAAGCTGATCGTGGCGCCGCTCGTGGAACCCGCGGAAATCGCGCAGGTCACTTCTTCTCCCTTCACCGATGTAAAGCCCGGCGACTGGTTCATCGGTTTCGTGGAAGCGGCCCGGCAAAATAAGATTATCGACGGACCTCCGAATAAAACCGCATTCAACGGAGGCAACCCCGTGCTCAAAGCAGAGTTCATCAAAATGCTCCAGCTTGCGCATGGCGCAAACCCAGGAGAGACGCTGAGCGAAATCCGGCTTCCCCTTTCTCTCGACGTCGCAGATCCGGATCAGTGGTACTACCCCTACATGCGCTACGCCATCGCTTCTTCGATGACGATGATCGGCGGCGACGGCATGCTCCACCCCGACCGCCAGCTCACCCGCGGCGATTGCGCGCTCATCCTCCACCGCTACCTTATGTACAAGGAGGGCCGCCGCACGCAGGCGCTGCTTTCAGAAACCGAAAACGAGATCCTCATCATTCTCGGAGCACTGGAGGGAAATGATATCATCAATGCCGAACTCGCCTCCGCCCGCGGCCTCCTCGCTGCGCGCGGCGCTCACCTGAGCAAGCCCGACGAGCCCATCGTCCAGGGCGCCCTCAAAATTTCCGAAGCCTTCCGCGCGCTGGTCCGCGCGTACCGCAGCGGTCTCAGTCAGGATTACGAGCAAGTGGCCAAGCTCGCCGGAGACGCCTGGAATCTCTCCGCCAGAGCCAAAGAACTCGCCCCGAACCTCGCAGGGATCGCGGATCAGGTGCAGAAGATCGCCAAAGGAATGGCGGATAGTGCGAGGGAGTTGATGGAGCAGCCGGCGCAATAAAAGCAAAACGCATAAAGCGAAAAGGATAAACCGAGTTTTCTTTCTCCTTTTTGCTTTATGCTTTATGCATTCTCTTCCAAGCACACGTCATCCCCGGCTCCGGTATCGCGCGAAAGCAAAACATCCCGACGCTAAACCTGTCGCTCGATGATGTTCCAAGCGATCTTCAGGAAGGGATCTACGCCTGCCGCGTCTCTTTCGAGCAAACCAACAAACCAGTAAACCAGCAAACCCGATTTTCCGCCGTCATGCACTACGGCCCCCGCCCGGTTCACAATCTTCCCCTTTCCTGCGAGGTTCACGTCCTCGATCAATCTGTTAGCGATCCACCCGCATCTGTCGATGTCATGATCGTGGAACGGATCAGGGCCATCCAAAGTTTTGAACATATCGATGCATTAAAATCCGCGATTCAAAACGATATCGCGCAGGCGCGTGCTATCCTCAGCGCATGATCGGTCGGCTGAAATCCATGATCGGCCACAGAAGCCCCATTCGGCTTGCCTACCACGCGAGTAAGGCTTTTGCAGCGGCGGCATTCTTCGGCTTTCCCGCACGAAAGCTCACGGTGATCGGCATCACGGGGTCGGTCGGCAAAACGTCCACCAAAGACGCCGT
>JBBTVH010000022.1:0-1183 GCA_038063355.1 Patescibacteria group bacterium
GGGGTACGTTCGCCATTATCGATGCTTCCGAGCCGAGCGACTTGCATTACGTCATCATTGAAGGCGGCAAAGGAGCAAGTGCGGGCGGGAAATCCTTCAAGGGGTCCATCACCTTTTCCGGAAGCCCCGGAAGCATCACGAATGTCACGATTTCCGGCGCCCAGGGCGAGAGCGCTCTCTCGCTTTCACAGATGTTTGTGGATGTTCGTGATTCTACGATCACCGGCAGCGCCCATGGCGGCATCATCATCGAATCCGCACTGGCCGGGCGCATGGAGGATGTTACGGTCACGAAGTCATCCGGTCACGGTATCGATCTCCGTGGTTCACCGCTCGCCCTGCGTCATATTGTCGTCGAAGAATCTACAGCCGCATGCATCAGAAGTGCTGAGCGTTCGGCGCCGCTCATCGAGGATTCGCGGTTCGAGGGATGCGAGATCGGCATCCTCTCGGAAGAGGGCGGTCACATCGTCGCAAAGAACGTTACGCTCGTCGGCAATCAGGTCGGATTCAGTGCAAAAGGAGGATCGCCGGCGTTTGGTCCGGGGTCGATTGTCGCGAATGGAACGGTGTTTGTGGACAATATGGAAGCCTCCAAAGAGGAGGGGGGAGGGATTGTGGCGGTGGATTGACAATGTGATATTCTTATGTAGAATGCTTAACATATGGCTTCTCCTCTCGATCTTGCGAACCTTGAATTCCGGGCAGTATCATCTGAACCCGATAGGATGAAGATATTCATTACACGCGATATCCGTTCTCGGATAGGGACCATAAAGGAAATTGGCGAACTCATTAAAGTGGAAGATCATTGGTACTTGAACGAAGGGTATTTTCAAGATCATCCTGGCAGTGATGTAAGAAATGTCATTGGGATGGAGGGATATTGTCAGATTATTCACAGTGCAAATCAATTGCTTGCCTTTGCTGATCATGCGTCGGATACGGGAGGCGGAGGTGCAAATCATAGGAATGATGATGCGGATGCTGCATCGATAGACGCCTCAGAATGATTTTGTAGATCACACACCGCACGTGATCCATTGGGACCGCAGGCAGAACCCTTCGACACTTCGACAAAGCTCAGTGCAGGCAAGCTCAGGACAGGCGCCTGCTCCCGATTTTTAGTGAATAGCATATAGGGAGCAGCCTTTCTGGCTGCGGTTGATCACGTTTATAGCGC
>JBBTVH010000023.1:0-3789 GCA_038063355.1 Patescibacteria group bacterium
CTCAGGTGACGGCTTGGTGATGAATTCGGCAGTGGTCATAGTGGCAGCTTTGGCGGCACATAGTGTAACACATCCTTTGGTTGCAACAGAATTGTCGTGTTGCAGACCTTGGTCAGCCCGAAGGATTGCCCGTGCAATGAACTTCCGACATACACCACTTCGCCACCAAGCCGCTTACACTCGTCCACAGCAGGTACGAGGTCGGTATCTGAACTGATGAGGTACGCAACCTCACATTTCTTTTCCAAGATGCACCGAATCATCTCCACGGCGAGAAGGATGTCCACGCCTTTTTCATGGAATGAGCCATCGGGATAGTTGATGAGGTTCCCGAAGCCAATGGCTACATTTTGCTGTTGCAGAAAGCCGATAAGCCGTTGCTGATTGGCGTAAATCGCTTCGCTTTTCGCGTCGCCCTTCACGCGCCGTACCTTCCCGATGTAGTACCGAACCTCAACAAGCGTATCGGGCGCAATCAAGTTCTGTGCGAAGCCGCGCAGATCAAAGTCCACAGGCGGCTTTGTCTCGGCTGCACCCTCTGCGGTATTCACATTCAAGAGTTTTCGCAGCTTGTGCTACCAGTTGCTTCCATCCACGAAAACAATTGCCCGTTTTAGTTTGCCTATTAAAACTGCCGTCCCGTCTTTCGACGAGAGGGCAGTGAGTTTAGCACTAGTATTGTACGATTTCTGAGGCATGGAATCAAGAGCAAAGTGAGCAATGTTGAACGAAGCGGCACAGTACAAAATACAGGGAACCTTTTCTGTTTCAAAGGCTAATCAATTGCAAACACCTCAACCACCGACCCGCTTTCTGTGAGCGCGGTAAGCCCCGGGGTTTCCCGCAGAAGAGGCAGAAGGTTTTTGCCCCAGCCGTTACTGAGCACGAGATAATCGCTCGGGAAATGCTCCAGAAGCTGCGCGATCCATGCACGTGTATCCACAACAGGACGCGGGATGATGCTCGCGGATGAGAATGTCACATCAAGAAGCTGATACGCCTCGTGATTCTCTACCGCCGTGAACGTGTTGTCGATGCCGGTCGCGAATCGGAGGGTGGGATTGCTATGGATGAAAGCCGGGAAATAAAACCACTCGGGGTTGAGAACGCGCGAGCCTGCTGGAAGATCCGAAAGAATCGCCGTGTGTGTGAGCGAACGGTTTTCTCCCGACTTCCTAAAGTCGATGGATGCCCGTGCAATCGTTGTGGACGCGAGGACGATGATCGCGCCGCAGAGAAGTGTTCTGCCCTGCACGCGGGGAAAGAGGGGCAAAAGCCGGCGGATGGAAAGCAGCTCTCGCACGAAGGGTTCGATATGCTTGAGGAGATATGCGGCAAGCAGAATAAGGAGCGGCAGCAACACATCGATCATCCGGTTCCAGGCAAACACATAGGCCAGGAAACTCACAGCGACGAGCACGGCCAGAAGTGTTGTTCCGTTTGCATGCAGAGCTTTGAGATTCAACCGCGGGCCATGCACGTGTGCTCCGGCGCAGATGAGAAGCAGCGCACCGAGGATGGCGAGAGGCCCCACAGAAGAGAGCAACCCCGGGTACATTTCCGTCCCAAGGTTAAGCGAGTGCGCTTCAAACGGAATCCGCAGAAAGACCGTCGTGATGTACGTGACGTAGGCGAGCGCGTGCGGATGGAGCGCAATGCCGACGGCGACACCCGCGATGATCGCCGCCGACGCTTTTCGAGCTGCTGCACGTTCGCGAAGCGTGAGAAGCCAGAGAACGCCGCACACTGCGAGGATCAGTGGGAAAACAAAGAGCTGTGAGAAGAGTGTGGCGATGAGAAGGATGATACCGAGAGCAATCCACCGTCTGCGCATCACGGCATCGAGCGCGAGCACTGCAAACACCGTACTCCACACAAAGGGCCGCCCAAGGAGAAGACGCCCGTAAAAACCTTCCGGCACGACGAGTAACAAAAGAAGAATAGAAGTGACCGCCGACGAAAGCCCGAGCGGCGCAATCACATACCAGAGCGCCAGCATCAGCGCTGCGAGACCAAGGACAGAGTAGAGCTTGAGTGCGAGCGCGGACTGCAAACCCGTGAACGGAATATAGGAGACATCCGCCAGAAACCACGGATCGATGGGATGACTGGAAAGATAGCCGCCATAGAGAAAGCGGTCCCAGGTTTGATTGATACCTTCTGCACGCATGACGCGCGCCATCGTGAGGTGGCGCAGTCCGTCGTCCCAGGAGGTGGGTGAGGGCGAAAGCAGAAGACCGCCCAGCGTCGCAGAGCAGACGATCAAGATGGTGAGAAGCGGGAGGGCGCTGCTTCGGGACATGGGGATACCGTACCGCACACAAAGACTGCTCGGTAGGGGCATTGCGCGCAATGCCCCTACTCAGAGCCACCATATTTTCATAATGTTTTCACAGCACTTTTCTTCCATGCGCCTTGCCATCCGGTGTCTCCTCGAGGATCGCAACCGGAAGATCCTCATGCCACGCGATCGTTTCACCCGCGATCTTCACGTCGATTTTTTTTCCGTGCTGCAGATCCTGCGCCTGCTTTGCGTCGATCACGACGCCGGGAAAACTTTTGAGAACTTCCTTGAGCGGAAGCACGTCCGTCCATTGGGCCTGATCCGGAGCGACGGCGTTTTCTACGTTCCACTCCCCTACTTCGGTCCGCTTGAGCGCGGAGAGGTACGCGCCGATTCGCAGCGCTGCGCCGAAATCGTGCGCGAGTGAACGGATATACGTGCCCGAGCCGCACCGAACGAAGAGGCGAACCACGGGATGCTCATACGAGACAAGGGAACATTCCGTGATCGTGACGTCACGCGGAGGAAGATCGACGGCCCGGCCTTGCCGCATTTTCCGATACGCACGCTCGCCGCCAATGTGAACGGCCGAGGCTGCGGGAGGAACCTGCGCGACGGTGCCCGTGAATTTCTCGTTAAGGAGGCGCTGCACGGCGGCGGGCTCCGGCATGTTCCATCCGGGTTTCGCGGGAGTTTCCGTGATCACACCTTCGCGATCGTAGGTGGTGCTCACGGCACCGAGATGCACATCAGCCTCATAGGCCTTGGGCAACCCGCGGAACAGCTCAACGACCTTGAGTGCCTTGGCACCGACGGCGAGGACCAGAAGCCCTTCCGCTGCCGGATCCAGCGTTCCCAGATGCCCCACATGCGTTTCGGGAAGGATACGACGCACCGTGGCCACGATGTCGTGACTTGTAGGACCTGCTGGTTTGTTGATGAGGAGAAACCCATGACGCATGGAGCAATTGAAAATGGAAAATGGAAAATTGAAAATAGGTATTGTGCTGAATTTTCCATTTTCCATTTTCAATTTTCAATTATCTGGCCAACGAGTAGATTGCCTATATGCCGCTCGCCGTTTCGTGGGACCTCTTCATCGCCGTCTTCGTAGCGCTCGTCATCGCCTATAGCTTCATCATCGGCAAGCACGAGTGCGTGAAGGTGATCATCGCCGCCTACGTGGCCATCGTCGCGGTGCACGGAATCGAGAGCCTTGCGATCCGCTACTTCCCGCTGGTGCAGCCCACGCTCGGCACGCTGCAGATTCATTTCACGCCCATGATGATCGCGCTCGTAAAGCTCATCCTCTTCATCATCGCGGTGATCCTGCTGACGTTGCGGGGCGGACTCGCGGTTTCCTATGAAGGAGAACCGGGCATGGTGACAAATACCCTGATCACGTTCGTGCTCGGCGTCGCAAAAGCGGGGCTCCTCCTTTCCACTCTGGTCTCCTACGTCGCGGGTGTGCCGCTTTTCGGTGGAGGCGGCGCGACAGCGATCCC
>JBBTVH010000024.1:0-4934 GCA_038063355.1 Patescibacteria group bacterium
GGGCGGAATTCCCCACAAGTTCCGGTTCCTACGGCATGGACCTTTCCGGCGAGCAGTGGTTTTCGGCGGTGGAGCAGTCGCGCGATCCGTTCGTGGGAGACGTGGAACTGCGGAAAAACGTTTATCGCGAAGAACCCGTGGTCACCGTCGCCGCGCCCATTCAGTCGCATACCGGCGCCTTTCTCGGCGCGATGGTCTTTGAGTACCACGCCGACCAGATCACCAAATGGCTGCAGAACGTGAAAATCGCGCACGGCGGATACCTCTTTGTGGTCGATGACACGGGAACCCTTCTGGCGCACCCCACCTATGCGTTCAAAGATGGATTGTTCTATGGGTTTGCCGCCGAACCCGTGTTCCAGCGCGCACTTGCGGGGGAACTCCACACCAGCGAATACACCGATCCTTTTACATCCGAGCGGATGGTGGCGACTTTCTTGCCGGTCGCGGTGGGAGGAGGGCGCTGGGTGATTGTCGCGCAGCAGCCGGCCGAGCTAGCGTTCGGGGAACTCAAAACCGTCCGCCTGAATATTACGGTAGCCAGCGCGTCGCTCTCGCTCGTCACACTTCTTCTGATCGTCGCTCTTGCGCACATGAGCATGAAAAATATCCGGCTCAATCGCGATCTGCAGAGCAAAAATACGACGCTCCGCGATATCACCTCGTTTGTCTCACATCAGCTGCGCGCTCCTGTTACCGCCATGCGCTGGTCCATGGAATCCCTTCTTGATGGTGATTCGGGAGAAATGGCCGGGGGTGTTTACAAAGAAATCGAAAAACTCTATACAGTCGTGATCCAGAACGGCGCGCTCATCAATGATATCTTGAATGTTTCCCGGCTCGACCGCGGCGTCATCGAAGTACAATTGACACCATCTTCATTATCGGAAATCGCCGACCGCGCTATCCGCGATTACAAGGTTCCGGCCGAGAAAGCGAAACTGAAGCTTACGATTGCAAATCCCGATCTCGCCATCACGGTCATTGCCGATGCGGAGAAGCTTGCCGAGGCGGTAAGCAACGCCGTGAGCAACGCTATCAAGCACACGAAAACCGGCGGCATCACCCTCACACTCAGAAGCGACGAAACATTCGGCTACATCGATGTGACCGACACCGGGGAAGGCATGCCTCCCGAAATCCTCACTCATCTCTTTGACCGGACGGGAGTGAAAGGCAGCAACACGGATTCCGCGCAGAGCACGGGGCTCGGCCTCTTCATTGCGCGACAATTCACGCGGCTCATGGGTGGAGACGTGACGGTGAAGGCGGAAAAGGGGAAGGGGAGTACGTTTACGTATAGCGTTCCTTTGGTGACGAATTGTTAAATGGCTAAATGGTTGAATGGCTAGCAAGCAATTTTTGAGATGTTTGCAATGAAGATTGCCTATCGCTTGCGAACCATTGAGCCATTTAACCATTTAACCATTTAGCATTTTATTGATCTTCAAATACACCCCGATCTGTGATAGAATGATCAGAAACTTCCACACACTCCATGAAGCGATTCGTTTCCCTCCTCGCGCTTGCCGCCGTCTTCGTAACGACCGCGGGCTACGCGTTCTTCGATGAAGTGATCCTCCTCAAGCAGGAACTGCAGGCATGGGAGACCACGCAGGCCGCCGACTTCACGGCCGTTGTGGCGCAGCTCGACGACATCACCGCGCCGGTCTTCCGCGACGTCCCGGCCACGGCATGGTTCAATGCCTATGTCTCCTCGCTTGCCGAATGGGGCATTGTCTCCGGATATCGCGACTCGGCCGGACAGCTTACGGGGGAATTCAAACCGGGAAACAACGTCACGATCGCCGAAGCCCTCAAGATGGCGATGATTGCAGCGAAAGTGGACCTCAGCAGATGTACGGCGACGCCACGCAATGCCGAAGCCGCCAACCACTGGGCCAAAGTGTACGTCTCCTGCGCCGAACTCATGGATATGCGTCTCTTCAAGGGAAATGCCCCGTCTTTGCATGCGTCCGCAAAGCGTGCGCAGGTGATTGCCATCATCAACGACGCCTTCGGCGAGGACGTGCTTCCGCTCTACTCAAGCTTCCGCGACACCGCGGGCAATCCCTGGGAATCGGATATTGCGTACGCAGCGCTTCTCGGCATCGTAAGCGGCGACACGGACAGCAACGGCAACCCCACGGGCTACTTCCGTCCGGACGAGAATATCGTCCGCGCGGAGACCGCCAAAGTGATCTACGAGAAGATTAAAGATTCTGTGAAATCGACGACGCTGTAATCGATAGAAATACGGAAATAAGGGAAATACGGAAATAGGGGACGCAGAACCCCTGTTTCCCTATATTCTTATTGTATGCAGGAACGCCTACAAAAAATCTTATCGGCCCGTGGTATTTGCTCCCGTCGCAAGGCGGAGGAGTACATCGAGCGCGGGCTCGTGCGTATCAACGGCAAGCCTGCGATCCTCGGGCAGAAAGCGGATCCCGCAGTGGATATGATCGAAGTGGATGGCGCCATCGTTCAGGAGCGCAAGGAGATGCTCTACTATGTCATGCATAAACCGGTGGGCGTGGAGACGACCAACGTAGATCGGGAGTCGGGAGATCGGGAGATCGGAAAGAAGAAAGGGCAGGAAGGGCAGAAAGGGGAGAAAGGTCGTGCCATCACGGTGCGGGATTTATTGCCGGTGGCGTTGCGCGGGAAAGTGTTTCCCGTCGGGAGGTTGGATAAAGATTCGGAAGGATTGTTGCTGTTCACCAATGACGGAGTGCTCGCGTACCGTCTTACACATCCCAAGTTCGATCATGAGAAGGAATACATGGTGATCGTCGACGGGCCCGTGACAGATGGGCAATTACGAAAATTACGCGAGGGGGTAACGCTGTTTGGAGAAAAGACCAAGCCGGCGAAGGTGACACGTACGGGAGACAAGCAATTTCTTTTAGCCCTTACACAGGGGAAAAACCGGCAGATCCGCAGAATGTGCCAGAAAGTGGGAGTAGAAGTACTGCGGTTGGAAAGAGTGCGGATCGGTCCTCTGAAAGATGCCAGGGTGAAAGAGGGGCAGATACGGGCGTTGACGCCGGAAGAAGTACGATCACTGATCGCCTACGTGGGCATCCCCTCGTAAAGACGTCCGCCTAGGCAGATATTGTTACCTAGGCACTGTATCCATCATTCCGAAGTGCTGCACCCAGGAGGAGCCTTCGATGCCGATGCCGATATCGATAAAGAGTTCCGTGAGGATATTGGCGCGGTGACCGGGGGAAGCCATCCAGTCGTTCATGACATCCTCCGCCGTCAGCTGACCGCGGGCCAGATTTTCGCCGAACGCCAGCGAGAAGCTTCTGCACTCACAATTCTCCGATGTGATATTCCCGTAGCCACTGCGCTGGATGCGTTCCTGATACGTTTCACCCTCCGGAGACTCATGGCTGAAGAAATTCCGGTTCTTCATGTCCGCGGCGTAGGCCTGGGCTGATGCCTGCAGCATCAGATTTCTTTTGACCGGCGGCATGCCGGCCTTTTCGCGTTCGCGGTTCACGGCGAGGAGAATGTCGGCGCGTAGTTTCTCCACGGCTGCGGATGTCCGTACCGATGCGCGTTCATTGAGCCGTTCTAGGAGCCTCCGCTGGGCGGCCGATTCGCTCTTCCAGATCTCGATCTCCTTCCGGCGATGGCGCTGCGATACTTTCTTCTCCTGGGCAGTCGGTTTCTTCTGGTTCAGCCGCGACTGCAGTTCCGTCGGCCGGTTTTCACGGAGACGCACCCGCGCTCGCTGCTCTTCGCGTTGTGTTTCCGACCGCTTCTCTGTGTCCTGCTGTACCTGAATGAAATCATCCGCGTACCAAGCGGACACGCTCTGGGGAGCGAGAAGACTCAAGGCGACCAGAAGAGAGGAGAGGCGATGCATGGGGAAAGTATAGACCACACGGTCAATGACGTCTCTCGTAAGATTTACCCCTTTCGCAATACCATAATCCCACGAACCGCAAAGCAAATTCATACCGCATATTTGGTACTGTTTATGGGATAATGCCTTTTCTAAAACACAAGCGGCTGTGGACTGGACGAGAATTCCATCGTCGCATCGCTATCGCGCTCGGCGTCGTTCTTCTGACGACGACGCTTCCCTTTCCCCTCCCCGCCCTTGCCGCCCAAGTCTCCGCCGACTCGCTCGTGGGCTACTGGAAATTCGATGAAACAAGCGGCACCTCCGCAGCGGATTCTTCCGGCGATGGAAATAGTGGAACTCATACAAATAGTCCGACGATTTCTACGGACGTACCAACAACAGCATTCACGAACGGGAGGAGTTTAAGTTTTGATGGGACGGATGATTATGTGGATGCGGGGAACTCCAGCACACTACAGGCCGGTACGCAAAATTGGACAATTTCTTCATGGGTGAAAACAAGCACTACTACGAGAAGGGCTTTAATCTCATCGGTAGACGCCGCCGCCTTGGGCTTTTATGTGGACGTGCTGGCGACTGGTCCAGTGAGAACAGGATTTGAAGGTCCAGACGACAATTTTGTGTATCGAGATAGCTCCGTCAATGTAAACGATAATGTGTGGCGAAATGTAGTTGTGACATGGAATTTCTCAACAAAAGCTTTATCCGTGTATATCGATGGTATTGACCGAACAACAGGTGGAGGCACTGCGGGGACAGTAACGAATGTCCTCAATGGTAGTAGTATAAAAATCGGTGAAACATTATTATCATCAGATCCATTTTCCGGCGTCCTCGACGACGTCCGCATCTACTCCCGCGCACTGTCTGCGGGGGAAATTGCGGAGCTCGCCGCAGGCAACCACACCACCGCCGTCTGGGACGGCAGTTCCAGCACCGACTGGGAAACCGCCGCCAACTGGGACACGAGCGCCGTGCCCGATCCCTTCACGCACGTCATCATCCGCAGCGGACCCGCGAACCGGCCCCTGATGACGCTCGCAGAATCCGG
>JBBTVH010000025.1:0-2160 GCA_038063355.1 Patescibacteria group bacterium
CCATGCCGTAGGGTCGGTGCACGGCTTCTTCGAGAATCTTCTGATGCTTTTCGGAGAATCCCAGTTCCGTGAGTGTGATGGAGCGAACGTAGGACGCGAGGAGACGCATCACGATTTTCTCTCCGTCCACGACCGGAACGATGGAGACGCGCACGTCCATTTTGCCGACAGGTGTTTCGTGGCGGATCGCGCCGTCCTGGGGACGGAAGTGTTCGTCGGTGCGCATGTCACTGGCGATCTTCACGCGGTTCACCACACCTTCGTAATACGCTTTCGGAATGCGCCCGGCTTCATGGAGTACGCCGTCCACACGGAAGCGAACGATGGTGAGTTTCTCTTGGGGTTCGAAGTGGATGTCGGATGCGCGCAATTCGATGGCGTCATTGATGATTTCATCGAGAATGCCCGGCGCGACTTTTCCGTTCTTTTCGATGATCTGCTGGAAGCGGGTGGCCAGCGGCTTCCGGTAGGCGTGGAACGTCGAGTCGATCGCGGATTGCCCGGCATAGACGATTTTTACTTTGCCGGTGAATGTGGGAACAACTACCTTCTTTTTCCCCCCAAGAGCGAACATTGCCTTTTCTGCCCTTCCTGCCTTTCCTGCCTTTTCTATGTCCTGATGAACATCTTGCTGCCCCAGATTCGCCTTCACCACATCCGCAAGCGTCGGCTCTTTCGGATCCGACGTGGCGACCGTGACGGTGCTGCTGTCTTTCGCCACCACGATCACGTTGTACTTCCGTGCAACCGCCTCCGGGAGAAGCATGATGACATCTGGGGGTGGGGGATCAGCGTGCAGATCGTGAAACTCAAGCTTGTAGTACTCGCAGAG
The DNA here is from genome assembly GCA_038063355.1 of Patescibacteria group bacterium. Classification (GTDB taxonomy): domain Bacteria; phylum Patescibacteriota; class Gracilibacteria; order Peribacterales; family Peribacteraceae; genus 2-12-FULL-55-11. The sequence continues at coordinate 833 of JBBTVH010000025.1, forward strand.
CGCGCTCTCAAAGAGCGTTTCAGTGATGAGGCCCTGCTCAATCAGAATATTGAGCAGCGGCGTGTGCCGGTCTTTTGCCGTTTTTTCCGTAGCCTTGAGTTCGGCGTCGGAGAGGTAGCTTTCTTCAACGAGGATTTTGCCGATGTCTGTATCCGTGAGTGCCATAAGAATTAGAGGAAGGTTTTAACGACCTTCACGATGTCCGTGATAGGCGTATTGGATTTCACAAGATAGTCTTTCGCGCCGAGCTTCTTCGCGCGCTCGCGGTCTTCGCTCTGGCCGAGATTACTGAGAACGATCACCGGTGTTTTCTTTTTAAGCTGCTCCAGAAACGTAAAGCCGTCCATCTCGGGCATGATGAGATCGAGGAGGATGACTGCAAATTTTCCTGTGTTCGCTTCTTTCAGCCCCTCCGCGCCGTTATTCGCTACAGTGCAAACGAAGCCCTCATGTGTGAATTTGAGTTCTAAAGCATGGGAGAGCGCATGCTCATCCTCGATAATGAGCACGTGCTTTGCGCCTTTTTTGACCCCTCCGCCCTTGGCTGATGTGGCTTCGGACATGGTGTGAATGTTCGAGTAAATTATAGCAGAAAAGCACTAAATGGGCAACAATAGCGTTGCAGCCTATAAACCTGTAGAAGAGTGACAACTCACGATCCCACCACTCACGATCCACCATCCACCATCCCCGATCATGCCCCGCGCGCTTCTCTCCGTCTCCGATAAAACCGGCCTCGTCGATTTTGCAAAAAGGCTGACGAAATGCAGATGGGAAATTCTTTCCACGGGCGGAACGCAGAAAGCACTTGCGGATGCCGGAGTGGCAGTGACTCCTGTGGAGGACGTGACACAGTTTCCCGAATGTTTCGGCGGCCGCGTAAAAACGATGCATCCGAACATCATGGGAGGTATTCTGATGCGCAGGGACAATCCGGAAGATATTGCCGAAGCGAAGAAGCAGGGGATCGAGCCGATCGATCTGGTTGTTGTGAATTTGTATCCGTTTGAAGAAGCCCTGAAGAAGAAATCCGACCGATCTACGCTCATTGAGAACGTAGATATCGGCGGTCCGACGTTGCTTCGAAGCGCCGCGAAGAACGCTGCATTTGTGACGGTGGTCTGTGATGTCGCCGACTATGATCGTGTGATTTCACAGATGGAAGGAAAAGGAACGACGCTGGAATTGCGGCAAGAGTTAGCCGCAAAAGCCTTCGCACGAACGGCTGCCTACGATGCATTGATTGCGGAAACGCTCTCGGACGGAATGTTTGCCGGAGGAATGCTGATGAACGGTACGACGCTGCGCTACGGCGAGAACCCGCATCA
>JBBTVH010000026.1:0-2048 GCA_038063355.1 Patescibacteria group bacterium
CGACATGCCGTACTCCATCCTTCTACCTGTCTGACATTCGGGTAGAGATAACCGTCCCCCAGAGCACCGCTACTTTCATCGCGCGCTGCCATGCCGGAAGGAATATTGCCGAGCGGGATGCCTGTGCGGCCCGGCACCCCGGACACGATGGGAATTTTCCCCTGCACCGTATCGCTCATGTCCCATCCGCCGCAGACCGCGCGCTCCGAAAGATCCTGGTGGATTTCGCCTTCCCATCCCTGCAGCGCATCCCCTGTAACATCGCGGATCTCGCCAATATTTGAAGGATCGGCTGTCGGGATACGGTACGGATCGGGAAGGGTATTGGTGGCCCGTGGCGCTGCCGCGGCCGATGCACTGAGGAGCATCAGAGCGCTGCCGAGGAGGATCGCAGATGTGCGATGGAGAAAATGCGGAGTGGGCATGACGCGCGTTTCGGCAATTGTACCGCGTTTATGTGCAGAGGATGGTGAAGGGGGGTTGACAACGTTGAAACGGATTTACAATTTACGATTGATGATTTGCGATTTCCCGTTTCATGCGTACAAATCGTAAATCATCAATCGTAAATCGCCAATTTGGGAGGAAAAAGAAAATCATAAGAATTCAAATTGCTTCATAACCTTCTTATTTAATGTCTATTGTTCCTTTTAAAAATTGGGTGTACGTTTGTACACGTTGATTCTTCGGGGGTGATCTATAGGCTCCGCTGTCCTCACTTCCCTCCGATTCTTTTTTCCCCCTCATTCCATGTTCTCTCTCAATCGCGTATCCCTCATCGGATACCAGACGCAGCCGGTAGAGCTCCGTCAGACTCCCGGCGGCACGGCCGTCACCGATCTCAATCTCGTCGTTCCAGCGTCTTTTATTTCCGGAACCGGCGAACAGCTCACCGGTAAAGGCTTTTTCACGGTTACCGTGTGGGGTGCCATGGCTGAAGTCGCCGCGCAGTATTTGCGCGCCGGCGGACAGATCTTCGTTTCCGGCCGTCTTCAGACGGATACCTGGGACGACGAAAAGAGTGGCGAAAAGAAAAGCAAAACCAAGATCGTCGCGCAGGATATGATTTTGCTCGACCCAAAAGACGGGCAACGCTCCACGCCAGCAGGCATGGAGCTGGGTAAATGCCTGAACCGTGCGGAAATCATCGGCAACGTGACGAAAGACCCGGAAATGCGCACTACCACGAGCGGTCAAAATGTTCTTTCCATCGGCGTGGCCAGCAATGAAAAGTGGAAGGACCGCCAGAGTGGCGAAATGAAAGAGCGCACGGAGTTCCACTCCATTGTCCTTTGGGGCGCGCTTGCCCAGGACGTCGCTAAGCAAGTGAAGAAAGGATACAAAGTCTTTGTTTCCGGCCGGGTGCAATCCCGCCAGTGGGAGACGAAAACCGGTTCGAAGCGCACCACCACAGAGGTCGTTGCCGATCAGTTCAGCATGCTTGGTGTTGCCAATGCGATCGCCGAGGAAACCGTTTCCTCACGTGGAGCTGCGCCTGCCCGTCCGGAAGGTGGGGCTGCCCGTGAGCAGCGCGAAGAGGCGCCGGTGGGAGTAGAAGCTGCATCTATTCCGGAGGTGCAGTATCAGTCGGAGGTCAAAGTTGAGGATTTGCCATTTTAACATCATCAAGAATACAGCCGCAGGTGTCCCACCTGCGGTTGTTTTCATACGCAAGGGCCTGTGCCCGGAGTGGTCGATCGGGGCCGCCTTCTAAGCGGATGAGGCATCTCCTCCACGTGGGTTCGAATCCCATCAGGTCCACCAAAGTATAATGAAAACCCGAGGCATCCCTCGGGCTTCTACTACTGAGGGATTCTAACTCCTCAGAGGCTTAAAGCCTCTATACTGTAGCAAATCGCCAATTTATTGTCAATAGCAGGGCGGGTGGGCGAAGCGAAATATGGGCAATCAAAACAGCAATGAGCCGTCGGGCTTCACAAACCGCATTTCCACATCCAACTTCTCCGGAATCTTTTCTTTTACCGCACTCACTACATCAACCGCGTCTTTAAATGTCGCGCCTTTTTCCCCAATCAAAAAGTTCGCGT
>JBBTVH010000027.1:0-9574 GCA_038063355.1 Patescibacteria group bacterium
TAGGGTAAGAAGAAAAGACCCCGCCCGGAGTCTTCCCTGTGCTTACACGCACTCAGCTGCTGGTGTTGCTGACAAGATCTTCACGGCAACGGCCCCGTTGACCGTCACCTTCATAACTACGTTGTAGCACCCCCGTTTTGGCACTTCGCAAACCATTTCGGTTTGCACCGTGTCGCAACTTGGGTACGGCAATCCGTCCGACTTGGGAACCTTATCGACTGCCCGATAACGCCCCGAGTGGCAAAACGCCACCTCACGACATAGGGGGTCGATATAAACGTCTTCTGCCCTCACGATGAGGTTTACCACTCCATGTGGAATACCTCTTCTTCTGCGGAGAGATGGATGCACTACACTGCGAAGTACAGCCATCGGAAACGCTTCTTTGGGCATTTCTGCCCTCTGCAATTCTTCCACCAGCCTATGAGGCTGGATAGTTCGGACTTGCATAGTCTCTCTCTCTTTCTGCGGTTTGAAAGACCGGTGGGCAGGGTCGGTAAGATTGTGGTCTGATATATATATAAAATAAATGTACAAAATGATCTTTTTTAAGGGCTGAGTGTGGCCTGCCATAAAGTTGTGCCTAAGCATTTCGTGGCCTGCCATGAAGTTGCGCCGCAGCGCATACTTCATGGTGCTCCCGGCAGGAATACAAGCTGCCAATAGCAAAAAGAATCATGTAAGCCTTTCTCTATTGCGTACGTGATCATCCAGAATTATCCTCATCTGCTATGTTCATCAAAAGATTTGTTGAATGGATTGGCCTAAAGGAAATGCTTCATGGAAAGAACCACAAAGCTCCATACGTTTCCGAGGGTGAAATTTGGTGGGCGAGCATCGGAGAAAATGTCGGATATGAAATCAACGGAAAAAGTGACCGCTTTTCGCGCCCGGTTATTATTTATAAGAAACTGGCGCGTGGTTTCTATTGCGTCATACCGACAACAACGCAGGCAAAAACAGGAAGTTGGTTTGTGCAATTCAAGCAACATGGAAAAGATAACGCTGCGTGTTTGCATCAGATACGAACCATTGATTATCGGAGACTGTGGTCGAAACTCGGTGCGCTTGATGATACGGATATGAAGAATATACGACAGGGGTTTAGAAGTCTCTATATATAAAAAATTCCCCGCCAACATTGGGCGGGGTCGCGGGAAAATCCCGAAAGTAGCTCTACTATACTGGAAAGCGGCTTATCAAACAATGCCCTTCGGCAATATTCCCGATTGTATTTCCGGCCTGTACCCTAATGATATCCATGATTTAGCCCCTCAATGTCCTTGTAGTTCAACGGATAGAACGATCCTCTCCTAAGGGATAAATGCAGGTTCAATTCCTGCCAAGGACACCATTAAGCTTAGGATGTCTGCACGTAATCAAACAGCAATTTCACCACCGAACATGCCACCACGACCATCAATAATATTACGATTCGAGGACTATCACTTGGCGACCTTCCGCCGGCAGCCCTCCTTTGAGTTTCCACTCCGGCACCGCGGCCGTTCCCACGGCGCCGACGACTTTGAGGACGTCAGCGGCAGAGGACTTTTCCGAAGCCAGTGCGATGATCACGCGGGGATCGACTTCTTCGATCACTTTCTGCGCGATTTTCGGATCGTCACCCTGAATGGCCATGACGGCGACGTCGCCGAGAAGCCCGAGATCGTGGTCGGACCATTCCTGGAGCGGTGCGGAAAGGATGGCGATGCGTACGCCTTCCGCTTCGATGACAAACGAGACGTGTCCTCCATCGCTCTGTCCGATGCCGCGGATACTGACGCCGCCCATGTCATACTCGCCTGGCCAGGAAATCGTATCTTTTCCCGGTGTCTCTTCCGGCTTTGCAAAAAAGTTCAGCGCTCCGGAAGCGGCTTTTGCCGGATAGAAGGCAAGCTTCTGCTTGCTGCCGGTTTCAAGGAGGAGAGAGCGGCCGTCGGGGGAGCTAAACGTCAACATAAGCTGGATGAATGCCACACCATGGTAGACGAAAATTGAGAATTGAGAATGGAGAATTGAGAATTTAATTCTCAATTCTCCATTCTCAATTCTCAATTACACTTCAATCCGTTCAATACTCGCTCCCAAACTCCTTAACTTGTCATCGAGCTTATCGAAGCCTCTCTCTATGTAACGAACATCGGTGATGGTGGTTTCACCGTCGGCGCAGAGGCCCGCAAGTACCATCGCGGCGCCGGCGCGGATGTCGTTACTGGCGACAAGGCGGCCCCGAAGAGGAGTGGGTCCGATGATGAGGGCTTCGTGCGCATTGAGCACTTCCACGTGCGCTCCCATTTTTTCGAGTTCATAAAGGTAGGCCATGCGACCTTCAAAGAGTGTTTCAAAAATACGGCTCACGCCTTTTGCTTGTGTGAGCGCCACACCCATCGGCGCCATGAGATCGGTGGGGAAGCCGGGGTAAATGAGTGTTTGGACTTTGAGCGCATTAAGAGACGAAAGCTCTCCATCCACGAAGAGCGTCTTTTCGGCGGGATCATATTTCCAGATCGCGCCCATGCGCTTGAGCGCATCGAGGAACATCACCAGCTGCTCCGGATCCGCGCCGTGGATGCGCACTTTTCCGCGTGTGACAACGGCGGCGAGCGCAAGGACGCCCATTTCAAGGTAATCGTTGATCACCGTGTGCTCTGCGCACGCGAGCGTCTTCTGGCCGTGCACGATCACCGTGTGCGTGCCCATACCTTCGACTCTGGCACCAAGTGTCGTGATGAATTTCTGCACATCCTGCACGTGCGGCTCCGCGGCGGCGACATCGATGCGCGTCTCTCCCGGTAGAAGTGCTGCGGCAAGCATCGCGCTTTCGGTAGCTGTGACTGAGAACTCTGGAAGAATGACGCGGCTGGGCCGAAGCGTTCCTTGGAGATGCAATGACTCCTCCGTGCTCATGTTCGTCGCTCCCATCTGCACCAGTGCCATCACATGCGCGCCGACGGGGCGTTTCCCGAGAACACATCCTCCGGGGTAGGCCATTTCGACGACACCGAATCGGGCGAGAAGGGGACCAAGAAGCACTATGGAGCCGCGCAGCTTCCCGACGAACTCCGCCGGAATCGGCTTGCTGCTAAGACGATCGGTACGAATGCGTACGGTACCGTCCTGGAAAGAAGTGTCCGCTCCAAGGAACTGCAAAATTTCCAGCATCACTTCAATGTCGCGGAGTTTCGGAACATTTCTAAGCACCGTTTCACCAGCGCAAAGCACGCTTCCCGCAATAAGCGGCAGCGCGGCATTTTTGGATCCGCTCACAGTGACATCTCCCCGGAGAGGGGTACCGCCGCGGATGCGATAACGGAGATCGGACATGGGGGTGAAAGTATAGCGAACGGAAGGTTTTTGGGGAGAGAATGCCGAGAAAATCGAGATACAACCGATTTAAAGATACAAGATGCAAGATACAAATAAATCCTAAGCTCCAAGATACAAAGCACCATAGGGGTGTTTATATATTGTTTCTTGTATCTTCTTTGTATCTTGCATCTTGTATCTTCAGCGCTCCCGTCTGGAGCGAATGAAGGATTCTAGAATTAAAAGAATGGCCCCCACCGTAATACAGCTATCCGCCACATTGAACGTCGGAAATGTTCCAATCTGGATGAAATCCGTAACAAGACCATCGGGAATCCGGTCGACGATGTTTGCGATGCCGCCGCCGAGAATGAGACCGAAGGCAACCAACGTAGCCGCAGCCGCTGGCCTACTGGCCTGCGGATAACGGGCCTGCGGATGACGCGCGTGCCGTATGGCAATAATCGCGACGATAATCAACGCAATGCCAATCAGAAGTTCCTGCGCAACCGGTGGTAGCCGAAGGCCGAAGGCGATGCCGGGGTTATGGGAGAGCTGGAAACCGGCAAAAGAGCCGAGGATGGCAATGCGGCCGGCAAGAAGCTGATCTGCTAAAAAGGAGAAAATTACACTTGCCACAAGGGCTGTACCCCCTGCAATAATGAGTATGCGCATAGAGAAATCATAGCGATGTTTGTGTTCTCTTGCCCCCTCTCCATGTTGAACGAAACACAAGAAAGGCAGATGTCACCGGCATCGGAGGAATTCCTGTCCCGGCTCAGCGAGATGCAGGCAGCGCGGAAGGAGGCTGGGGGAGCCGCACTGCGCGAATTCACACAACAGATAACGGACAGAGTACGGCATCTCGCAGCGGGCATTCCTGCAGATCACGAACAAAATCAATACCCTAATTGGCAACAGAACATGCTCGCTGAGACTGCCGGCAATCTTTCCTGGATGCAGAGTGAGCGTTCCCAAATCGCCAGCAGTGTTCTTGGTGAAGTGGTGACAGGACAGGAGTGGAAGCTATGTACAGAGCGACTGCTGCAGCTACATGCCGAGCTCGGTGTAGAAGGCCATACAAGAGTAAGCAAAAGAGAATGGCAGCTTTTTTTCCGTCCTCTGATTCCGGAGAGCTTTCCTCTTGTACAACCGCAAAGTGGCGCCCCCGAAGAAGTGGAACGTTTGCCAAGATTTATCAATCCCCTACACACCATCCGGTCCGCCATTCGCGCGACCAGCCAAGAGCATTCGGAATATTTGGATCTGGACTCTGTTCCGCTCAACACGCACAAGCATGCTGTACATTTCTCTCCACGGATAACCGACGGCCTGCAAGGTTATTGGAGCGTGGAACGGAACGGCAATTATGCGTTTGATGTTTCCCATGACGCAATGCCTATCGTTACAGAAACCGGCGACTTAAGCCTGTACGGAACGGATGAGCGCACAGTGACTCAGTTCAAAGGGGGGCAGGCCTTCGACGGAGACTTATGGATGCAAAGCGTCGGGGACGAACCGGTCTTGGGAGTGGGAGCGCCGAATCTCTTTCTCCCGCGTAATAGCTATGACAGTGATCTTGAGGAATTTTGGAAACTGCAGACCGCAGAAGACAAAAGTATGGCATGGAGCATGCCATTGGGCAGCCGGTATTAACTACGCCCCGGCCTTGCCTCTGGTCAAAAACCCTGTACAATAGAGGTAAGGGAATTGATGACTGTTCCATCTGATTATGGAACGGTCGATTTTCCATTTTCTTAAATTCCAATCCCATCTATGAAAGCATCATTTATTGCAGCCGTGAACCAAATCTGTTCGGAGAAAAATGTGAAACCCGATCAGGTCATCGAAGCTGTGAAGCAGGCGATTGCTACTGCCTACCGCAAGGACTTCGGTAATAAGGAACAGGAAATCCGCGTCGATCTTCCGGAGGGCCAGGAGCACCCGATAATTTTGCTCGTGAAGGAAATCGTCGAGGAAGTGGAGAATGAGAACTTCGAAATCAGCCTCAGGGACGCAAAGAAGATCAAGTTGGATGCGGAAGAGGGCGATGAAATCGAAATTGACGTCACGCCGGAAGGCTACGGCCGCATCGCTGCGCAGGCAGCGAAGCAGGTGATTCTTCAGAAGCTGCAGGAAGCGGAGAAGCAGTCGCTCTACGAAATGTTCAAGGACCGCGAGGAAGAACTCCTCACGGCAACGGTAACAAAAGTAGAACCCAACTGGGTTACGCTCGAGATCGAAGGTATGACCGTTTCGCTTCCATGGAGAGAGCAGATCCCCGGCGAGCACTACTACACGGGAAAACGCATCCGCGTGTACCTCGATACGGTGGAGCTCACGGGCAAAGGACCGCAACTTCGCATCTCCCGTACGCACTCCGGACTTGTGCGCAAGCTTCTTGAGCTCGAAATCCCGGAAGTCCGCAACGGCGACGTGGAAATCATGGCCATCGCGCGCGATGCCGGTTTTCGCAGCAAGGTCGCCGTGAAGAGCAAGGATCCGCGCATCGACCCGATCGGCGCCTGCGTGGGACAGAAAGGAGTCCGTATCCAGGCCGTGATGGAAGAGATCAACGGCGAACGCGTCGATATGATCGAGTGGAGCGAAGATCCGATCCGTTTGATCTCGACTGCGCTCCAGCCCGCCGCGATCTCTGCTGTGATTATCGTCAATGATACAGAGTCCGTGGATGAACAGGGCCGCCGCGTCAAAAAGCGCGCCGCCGTCTTCGTTGAAGAGGCACAACGCCCGATGGCCATCGGAAAGAAAGGACAGAACATTCGCCTTGCTACCGAACTCACGGGCTACGAGCTCGATATGTACAACTACGAAGAACTGCCCGCCCTCAAAGCCAAGCTTGCGGAAATTCGCGGTGGACCGGTAGAGGTTGCAGAGATCCTTAAAGAGGGGGAAGAGGCTGTAAAAGTGGAAGAGGTTCCATCTGTAGTTACTGAACCAATGAAAGAGGAGACAAAGCCGGCAGAAGCTGGAGGTACAGGAGCGTAGTTGTATTAAGTATTAGGTATGAAGTATTAGGTATGATGCTCCCCACAATTGGAACGTCCATACTTAATACCTAATACTTAATACATAATACTGTCGCCAATGTCCTTACCCTCACTCTCCTTCACCGTCCTCGATACCGAAACGACGGGATTTATTCCACGTACAAACCGCGTGATCGAGTTTGCATTGGTTCGCCTGGAAGGAGGGAAGATCATCGACCGCTTTGAGGAGCTTATTGCGATTCCCAAGAACGATGTACCGCCGGTCATTCAAGTCCTTACACGCATCCGGCCCGATGCACTCGCGGGAAAACCGACGTTTGAGGAATGCAAAGCGACGATCCTCGAAAAAATCGGAGAGGACACGATGATTGTCGGCCAGAATGTGAGCTTCGACATCAAGATGCTCAAAGGGGAGGGGATGGATCTCTCGGCCCGCCCCTGGATCGATACGTCGATGCTCGCGTCGCTCATGTTTCCGGAGCTGGCGAGCTATTCGCTTTCGTATGTAAGCACCGTCCTCAAACTCAACCACGAACCCGTCCACCGCGCGATGGGAGACGTGGCAGCAACGCTCGAACTTCTGGAGCGCTGCTGGGAACGGATTCTGGAACTTCCCCAGGACAAACTGGACCAGCTGCGCGATGCCTTTGCGCGAAGTTCGCCGGGCTACAAGCTGCTTGCGAGCGCTCTCCCGAAAAAATCCACGGCCACGAAACCGCCCAAGTTTCTTCTAAGCAGTGCTCCCCCTACTCCGAAGGAGGAGTGGGCCGGGGGGAGGAGGAAAAATCAGGAAAAAACCTCCAATGGAGAAGTAACTCTCCTCACAGAAACGCTGAATCCTCAAACGCTCCTTCATCTCATCGAACGCGCTGAGCGTTCCGCATCTACCACCTGGATTGCAGTGAAAAATCTCGAGAATGCGTTGCGACGACTCGGAACATTACCTGATGAGGTACGCGTCCTGCATCCACCGTTTCTTCTTTTGGATCCTGCGGCCGCCAAGCGGTTAGAAGCACAGGAAGTTCTGACGAGCGACGAGGCATCCGTCCTCGTTAAGCTCCAGTGGTATGCACCACGCGCGCAGGGGGATATTCCGATTCATGGCGATGAACGAGCAGTCTGGAACGGGAAGCTTGCTGCAACCGATACGTCCGACGTGTATCTGGAGCAATTCAAGAATCTTCCTGCCGCGATCCTTCTGGATCAGCGCCAGCTGCTGCGGTTTTTGAGCGACCCGACGCACGAAGCACACGGAGCTCTCCAGCCCGGCATGCAGATGGTGATTGATGACGCGTCGATCCTGGAAGATACGGCGACGAAAGCCTACGGATGGTCCGTGAGTCTGGATGGACTGCGCGCTGCCGCGGAAGGGAATTCCGATCTTGTAAGTTTCACCGATCTTCTCCAGATCTGGATCGAGAAGACGCGGAACTTCCAAGATCTCCGCTACATCGCGAAGACGGATCTGGAAACAAAAGAGGTGAAATTGCTGCGCGAACGCATCCCGCTCCTGAATACCAAAGAGACGCCGCTTCTTTTGAAGCGCATTTTGGAAAATATCAATTCGATCCTGACCTTGGAGAACCTGCAGGGCCGCATCACCTGGATCGAGCAGCGCCAGAATGGAAGCCAGTTTCTGGAATCTGTTCCGGAGCGCGTCGGCGACAGGCTGCAGACGAGTCTCTACAAGACGTACCCGACGACTCTGCTTCTCCCCGCCGGGCCCAAGGAAGATTTCCGCGAAATCCTGCCGCCGGGCACGGAGCCCGTTCGTTCCCCCTCTCTGCTGGAGAAGCACCCGCTGTCGATGGGCTTTCCCGAATCCGTGACTCTGGAAACCATCATGCAAAATCCTCCGGAAGGAAAAACGGTCGTGCTTGTGGGGAGCCGCAAGACGATCGAGGATGCCTTCGTGCGCCACACGGAAGAATTGGAGGAAAAGAATGTGACGCTGATCTGTCAGAACCTGAGTGGCGGACAGGAGCGTATGCAGGCGGAGTTCACGGCTGCGCAGTCTCCGACACTGTGGCTCCTGACGCCGTGGACGTATGAAGGTGTGGAGCTACCTCCCGGAACGGTAGATAACCTGCTTATCTTCTCGCTCCCCTTTGATCATCCAAATCACGCTGTCCTCAGCCGCCGCGCACTCCGTTACCGCGATGCCTTCGGGGAATATTCGCTTCCGAGACTCAAGGCGCGGATGTTCCGGATTCTCCGAACCTTCGCTCGCCATGCGACGCCTAATGCAGAAGTGCAGATTTGTGATGATCGGTTGAGGACAAAGAGATATGGAAAAGAGGTGAGAGCATATTTGGAGCAATATGCAGCAGAAGAAGAGACGAAAACTGAAGTGGAGCAGATGAAGTTATTGTGAAGTCTCCGCAGCAGATACCTCGCCCGGCGCAACACAAGTCACTCTTCTGTCCTCCCCCGTATCATTGCACCCCGGCAGTGTCTCACACTGCGTCGCAAGCCCGTTGGTGTAGGAAATGTAGCGCTGCTTTCCGTCCGCACACTGTGGCTTGCAGGCATGCGGCTCCATGATTTTATAGTCGTACGCGTAATCAACGACGATGGGTTCGCCCACGCACAGTTCACCTTCCGCGGCGATATCTCCGGCTTGCCCGTGATTCACCGGACCGCGCAGCGTCTGGATCACAAGGATCGCAAGCATTGCACTCAGGACTCCGACGACGGCCTTTTCAGGATTGAAACGCATGTATACGAATTGAAAATTGAAAATGTAAAATTGAAAATTACCCTTACTACACCATTCTCAACGGTTTGCTTCTAATTTTCAATTTTCAATTTTACATTTTCAATTGCCTTTCCCAGCGAGAACAACCCAAACCGTACGCCAAAGAATCCATAAATCGAGCAACATCGACCATTCCTCCACGTACTGAAGATCGAAGCGTACTTCCTCTTCAAACGGCAATGCGGAGCGGCCGGATATCTGGCTCAGCCCCGTCATCCCCGGTTTCACCGCAAACACGCGGCGCTGGTAGGGATTATATCGCTCCACTTCATCCGGAAGATGGGGACGGGGACCGACGAGGGACATCTGGCCGAAGAGGACATTCACAAGCTGGGGAAGTTCATCGAGATCGAAGCGCCGCAACCAGCGGCCTACTTTGGTGATGCGAGGATCGGCATGGATCTTGAAGAGTGGACCGTCTCCCCGTTCGTTCATGCTCAGGAGCATGGCCTTCTGCGCATCGGCGTCCTGCACCATCGAGCGGAATTTGAGCACGGAA
>JBBTVH010000028.1:0-3614 GCA_038063355.1 Patescibacteria group bacterium
AAGCGTTTCATTCTTGATCATCGGAAGGAGTGCCGCGCTCAGCGCACCGATCCGGAGCCACGCGGATCGATCTTTCTCCGATGTACTTTCCAGGCTGTGCAAGAGCGGCAGCACGGCAGCCGCCAGATGGATCGCGACAAAGAGATCGACATACGGCGTAAACCCGTGCATCCACAGAAGTGGAATACTGCTGAGAAGGTACACGCCCACAATCGCCCAGTTCCGCCCCACGCTTCGCCAGAGCGCGCACCAAGCGAGGGCAAGTGCGAGCAGATACGAGAGCGGCGAAAGCATGCCCGCAAGTTGTTCGTTCCATCCGCCGTTCACGAGCGCAAACCACACTTTGAGCATCGGCACGGTCGGCGGATAGGCGGTAACGCCCGGGTTCTCCTGGTCGATCACGAGCATCTGCTCGTGGTGCAGGATTTTTGCCCGGTAGTGCCAGTTATCAAAAACGTCGTCGTTGTAGGAAGGGTCGCCGAGGAGGATGGTAAAGCCCGCGAGGGATTTAAGGAGGAGCCAGACTCCCAAAAGAGAGAGGATGACGATGGTGCGCCTGGAGAGAGGTTTCAGGGAGGATGGAGAAGATCCAAAGGATGTAGAGGATTCAAAGGATTCAGAGGGTCTTCTCTTTTTCCATTCCAGGAACCCGAGTGGCACGATCACGATCAAAAGGCTGATCAGATAGGCAGGCAGATGGAGTCGTAGGACGTGCGTGATATTGAGTAGGAACACGATTTCCATTACGAGCACGGGGCCGATCACCGAACCATAGACAATGCGTTCGAACCGCGTGAGCATGGAAGATTTCCCCTCAAGCGCACGCACGGCGAGCCAGCCTGCAAGCAGGAGCGGGAGGAAGCCGAGAAGGAAGATGATGATAAACATCAGCGGGTGCGGAAGACGAACGCGCCGGGGCGCATCACGTAGAGGATTTCGCCGGGAGCGGAAATGGGTTGGCCTTCGGAGACCAGGCGTCCTTCCTCGTTGATCGAAATTTCCGGGCGCTCATAGATGACCCACGTATCCACCCCTTCGCCCGCCGTCTCCGGCGCAACCGGCTCCGAAGGATACGTGTGGTAGCGCATCAGGCCGAGGAGCGGGTAGGCATACTGCGTGAGGAAAATGTAGCGGCCGCGGTCCTCAACAAGCGGCTGTACTTGCTTCATAAACACGGGGAAATCGGCGCGCTCGCGGAACGAGCGCTCGGCAGCGGGCTTCCTCCAGTACTCCTGTATGTCGTGCAGCGCGTAGCGCATTGCCTCGGTTCCCATGCGCAAATCCGAGAGGATCCAGACCGCCGCAAAAAGTCCGCCGAGGGCGGCCAGCGCCTTGCGCCGATACTTGGGTTTCCATTGCAGTACTACGCAAACGGTGGCAGAAAGCAGAAGGAGTACGTACCACACCTGATTTGCATATGTTCCGTGCGGCGGGAGGATCTGGTAGAGAGTCTCCCGGGCCACGGGACTCGGGGTGAAAATCGGCCCCCAGAGGAAATTGATGCTGTACGGGGTCAGACGATCGAATGTCCAATAGGACTTCAGGAGCGCCCCGGCTTTCTCGAAAGGATTCAGGCGAACGAATGCGATCTGCATGAGCTGCACGTCGCTTCCTTTGGGGAGGCTGATTCCCACGACGTCGGGGCGCCCCACCCACTGGTCAAACCATCCCACATCCAGCTTCACGGTTTTGGCCACGGTCGTCCGGGGCATGAGGAAGGGGAGCTGAATGATTTCCTCCGCGGGATCCCCGGGATTATGCCAGAGGAGGATGGCTTGGTTATCTGTCAGAGACAGATAGGTGACCTCGATATAGTCTGCGCTGTGGGGAAGCGCGGCCTCGCGAAAAATCTTCGTATCGGTTTCCGGGCGAATGCGAAGCCCTCCCACCTCCGCAGTCGTCGTGGCCGTTCCCTGGACGCGCCACTCGGGACCCACTTGGCCGCCGAGAAAGCTCCAGACGGTTTGGGACTTGGCGGATACCATTGCTGGCATCGAAGCCAGCGCAAGAGCGATCAGAGCATAGCGATAACGCACGGGAGTATCGTAGGGGCGCAAGGGCCAAGGGCCAAGGGCCAACTTCCGTTATGAAAAAGCGACAGTTGTGCCCTTGGCCATTGGTCATTGGCCCTTTTCACAAAAAAAGACGGGCTTGCGCCCGTCTTTTTTCAGGTCAATGTCAGCTTAGGCGTCTCCTTTGGAGGCGCGGAAACACGTGAGACACAGAACGGGCTTGCCGCCTTCGCGGGGCTCGAACGGCACTTGGCACGGCTGGTTGCACTGTGCGCACACCGCATCGAACATCTGGCGCGGACCGCGCTCGTTCTTGCGGGCGTCGCGACAGTTCTTGCAACGCTGGGGAGCCGAGAGGTTGCGGGAGTTGTAAAACTCCTGCTCACCCTCGGTGAAAGTAAAGTTTGCGCCGCAGTCGCGGCACGCAATGGATTGGTCTGCCATCTGGCTAAAAGAAGAAAGAAATAATTCCCTTCCTTCTCGCAGCGTTTCCTCGTTGTTTCCGAGTGTTCCGTGTCTGAAGGTCGATTAACTCCATTGTACGGGAAACAGGGCAGGAGTCAATAAAAAGGCGATCAATGATGGGTTAAATGGTTAAATGGCTCGCAAGCGTCAGGCAGCGATTCGTATAGCAGTACTATCAACTATTGCTTGCTAGCCATTTAGCCATTTAACCATTAAGCAATTATCTCTCTTCTCTAGCAACCTCTATCTCCCCCGGTCCCCCCGCCACCGTCGCCTTGATCCTGCGGATCCCAGAAGAGCTACTCTCCTCTTTCTGGATCTTGAAGGATCCGAGCATTCCCGTGCGCGCCACATGCGGCCCGCCGCAGATTTCTTTGCTGAAGGTCATCTCCTTGTCGCCGACGACATACACCTTCACCCCTCGACTCCGCTCGGGGCCTTCGGCCTCTTGCTGAGTGATCTGGTCGTATTTTTCCTCAAAGACGCCGATAGCATTCTCTTCCTTTGCGCCTTCCACGGTCGTGATGTGGTAGGCAATCGGAAAATCTTTTTCGATCGCCCAGTTCACGAGGTCCTCCACTTCCTTGATCTGCTCCTGCGTCATCTTGCTCTCATGGGAGAAATCGAAGCGCAATCGCTCCGTCGTGATGTTGCTGCCCTTCTGCCAGACGTGACTCCCCAGCACTTTGCGCAGAGCCGCATTCAGAAGATGTGTGGCCGTGTGGAGCTTCGTCGTTTCCGCAGAGTGGTCCGCAAGTCCGCCGGCGAATTTTTTCTCCGCTCCCGCGCGTGAAAGACTTTGGTGCGCTTGGAATGCTGTATCGAAACCCTCCCTATCGAGTTTCAGTCCGCGCTCGGCTGCAAGTTCCTGGGTCATCTCCATGGGAAAGCCGTAGGTGTCATACAGATGGAAGGCGTTTTCTCCGGAAATCATATTCGGCGACTCTTTTGCAACGCGCTCGAAATGTTTCAGCCCTTCCGCAAGCGTTTTACTGAATTGCCGCTCCTCGGCGCTCACCGCATCGCGGATCTCTTTCTCCTTGGTTTTCAGATACGGATACACATGGCCGTACTCCCGGATTACGGCTTCAGAAAGGGCTGGAGTGAATTCCCCGGTTGCGGGAATCTGCAGATGTC
>JBBTVH010000029.1:0-1224 GCA_038063355.1 Patescibacteria group bacterium
GGGAGAGACCAGCAACCGCCTCTTCGTCGGTAATCGCGAAATTGGCCACGGCAACCTCGCGCAGCGAGCCCTTGAGCCCGTGCTCCCGAAGGAAGAAGACTTCCCGTACACCATTCGCACGGTTACCGAGATTTTGGAGAGCAACGGCTCTTCCTCGATGGCTGCAACCTGCGGTTCCACGCTTGCGCTCATGGCAGCCGGCGTTCCGATTTCCGCTCCTGTTGCCGGCATCGCTCTTGGGCTTATCTCCGATGAAGAGAAAGGCAAATACATCATTCTCTCCGATCTTCAGGATGAAGAGGACTTCGGCGGCGATATGGACTTCAAAGTCGGAGGAACGGCGAAGGGCGTCACAGCCATCCAGATGGATATCAAGATTAAGGGTCTCCCGGATAGTGTCTTTGCCGAAGCGCTCGAGCGCTCCAAGACCGGCCGCGCATCGATCCTCAAGACGATGCTGGCCGCCATCGCCGAGCCTCGCAAGGAGCTCTCGCCGTACGCGCCGCGCATTGAGACGATCCAGGTGAATCCGGAGGATATCCGCCTCGTCATCGGCAAGGGCGGAGAGACGATCCAGAAAATCACCAAGGAACTGGGAGTCGAGATCGACATTGAAGACAGCGGCTTGGTCTTTGTGACCTCGGTCAACGGTGAAGCCATGATCAAGGCGAAAGAGTGGATCCTTGGCATCGTTGCCAAGCCTGTCGTGGGTACCATTTACGACTGCACGGTCGTCCGCATCATCGCGGGCGTCGGCGCCATCGTGGAATTCCTCCGCGGCAAAGACGGCATGATCCACATCTCCGAGCTTCAGTGGAAGCGCACGGACCAGGTGGAAGATGTGCTCACCGTCGGCCAGCAGGTGCAGGCCAAGTGTATCGAGTACGATGCCGTCGAAGGCAAGACGCGCCTGTCTCTCAAGCAGATGCAAGAGCGTCCGGCCGGAATGCCCGAGGGATTCAACGATAGCCCCAGAGGCCCGCGTCCCGGAGGATTTGGCGGAGGCGGCCGTGGCGGACCGCCGAGGGGAGGGGGATTCAGACGGTAAAAATCCGCACGCAAAATATGTCTTGGGTAGAGACGTACCGTTGGTACGTCTCTTTGGCGGACGGAGACGCACCACCGGTGCGTCTCTACGGGTGCAATGTCACAGGCGACCATGAATTTTCGGTCTAATGGAAGATTTTCTGGGCTACTTTCCTCGTAAAAGCTCCTGAATCAGTT
>JBBTVH010000030.1:0-5809 GCA_038063355.1 Patescibacteria group bacterium
ACCGCCGTCGGCGGCGCATGCCAAAGCAACGGCGAATGCCAGAGCGGACTCTGCATCTCCAACATGTGTATTCCCTCGCTCGATTCCCAACGCCAGGGAAATCCGTCTTCGGTTGCGCCGGTCCCCACGGCCGCCGATAACTCCGCTTTCTCGCTCCTGCAGGTCCAAAACGTCCGCGTCACGACCGAGGGAAGCGCGATCTACCTAGGATGGGAAGCACTCAATTCCTCACAGCTCAAGGCCTATAACGTCTACTACGGAACAACGACCGGACGCTATATCCAGAGAAAAACCGTGGAATCCTCGGTCAAAAGCCTCGCCATCCGTTCGCTGCCGATCGGCACCACGTACTACTTTGCAGTCCGCGCAGTGAATATGGTCGATCAAGAAAGCGCATTCAGCCAAGAAGTAGCAGTTACCGTTGGTGATCCGAAAACCTCCACGGCACCGCTCGCCGCAGGATCGATCCCCACGGACGGCCCGGGCAAAAACCCTGTCCAGGGAAGAGTCACCGGTGACGGTGGCACGGTCCCGGGTGCGACGGGCATCCCTTCGATCGCGCTAACACTCGCGCTTCTTTCCGCCGTAATCGGCACGGGATTTGCATCCCGCAGGCAGATGGTGGCTCTTACGGATACCCCCAGCGCATGAGCACCATCCACCCGCACTGGCAATCCACCGATGACACGCCCGTGCCGGTGCGCGTCGCCGCTCCCAAACATGTTCCCGTGATACCGGCCGGAGCAAAGACGGTTTCGCGCCGCCCCGCCGCTGTGGTCGGCATTCTTCTGACGCTTTCCATCGGTGTGGTGGCTTACGGCACGCTCGATGACGATACGTCCCCTCTCGCGGGAGAACTGATGGGTATGGAAAACCCTACGACCTACTTCGACGTTCTCGCCGAGCAGATGGTGCGTGCGCAGATCGAGAAGGATTTCGGCACGCCCCCAGACGACCAGCAAGTGATGGAAGAACTCGTGCAACAGGGATTTTCCGACGAAGAAATCCCCCCACAAACACGGGAAGCGAGCATTCCCGTGAATACCGCGGCAACGATGGCAGCGCTCTCCGCTTCGATTCCGGTGAATCGAAACACCATCGGTTCGCCTTCGACAGAAAGCTTCCATAGCGGCGCCCCGCGCCCCATCGAGCAGCCGCAGACGGGAGCAGAGATGTTGTGGATAACGCTCCTCGGTGCCATGGCCGGACTGGTATGGAAGTCGAGGGAGATGTTGAGATGTTGAGATGTTGAGATGTTAAATTGTTGTATTGCTGTATTGTTGCAATTAACTTTTAAGATGCCTTTCGCTTGCGGTAGAGACGCAACGCTGTTGCGTCTCTGATACAATAGTTTCATGGCACAATCCGCCGACTCCTTCACCGCCCGCTACAAAGCCCACCGTGCCGAAGAACTCCACGGCCACCGGCTGGGGAACGTCATCCAGGACATCGTCTACGGAGGCAACGACGGAATTGTGACGACGTTTGCGGTCGTTGCGGGAACCATGGGCGCTGGGCTCCCGCGCTACATTGTGATCATCCTCGGGCTCGCAAATCTTCTTGCTGATGGCATCTCGATGGCGACGGGCGCGTATCTTTCCCTGCGATCCGAGCGCGATCAGTTCAAACGGATCCGCCGCGAGGAACTCGAGGAGATCGACGACCACCCGGATCTCGAGCGCGAGGAAATCCGCGAGTTCTTTTCCAAGAAAGGATTCTCCGGAGAGGATCTTGAACGCGTCACGGCAGTGATCACTAAAGACAAAACGGTCTGGGCGGACACCATGATGCACGCGGAACACGGGCTTACAACGGAATCCACGGATCGCCCCGTCCTGCATGCCCTCATGACATTCCTGAGCTTCCAGCTCTTCGGTGTGATTCCCCTTCTGCCCTATCTCTTCAGTATTCCTCCGGATCTGCGCTTCACGGTCGCCGTGATTTCTACGGGTGCTGCGCTCCTGTTCCTAGGATTCACGAAAAGCTGGGTGACGAAAGAGAACCTCCTGCGCGGGCCTATAGAGATCGTAAGCGTCGGTGCGGCAGGAGCCTTCGTTGCCTATGGAATCGGGGTGCTTTTGAAGAGCACGGTGGGGGTGGCGTTGTAGTATTACGTATTACGTATTATGTATTAGGTATGCCTAGCTTCGTCTCGAGTACATACTTAATACATAATACGTAATACTTAATACCGTGCTTGCCCGCCCGACGAGAACACAGGCACTGATCACTGTTGGAATCCTTTTCAGCTTGGCCTTCCTCATCTTCGGCCGCTCGATCGAGTACCCCTTCGTGCGCTTCGACGACGGCCTTCTGATTTACGATAATCCTGCAATCCGCGGCATCAATTTTCACACGCTGCGTGCGGCATTTTCCACGTACGACCCCGAGCTCTATATCCCCCTCACGCTTCTCTCATATCAAATCGACTTCCTGATCGGGGGGATCAAGCCTGCGATCTATCATTTGCAAAATATCCTCTGGCACGCGGCCAACGGCGTGCTTCTGACATGGCTGCTCTACGCGCTCTTCTTGATGAGAGACCAATCGCAAATCATCAATCGTAAATCGCAAATCGTATCCCTGTTCCTCGGCGCAATCTTCATCTCCCATCCCCTGAATGTCGAGGCGGTGGCCTGGGCGAGCGCCCGCAAGGATCTTCTCTCTACGTTCTGCGCATTCGCTTCGATCCTCTCGTATCTCCAGTGGCGCTCAAGCAATGCGAAACGATTTTTCTATGGAAGCCTCGTGCTCTTCACACTCGGCTTGCTCAGTAAAGTGACGATCCTCACACTCCCCGTCCTGCTTCTGATCGTTGATGTCTGGAGCAAGAGACGCATCGACAAGGCAATGTTCCTTGAGAAGATTCCATTCTCCGCATTGAGCGGCGTCTTTGCCGTCATCGCAATCATCGGCAAAGCAGGTCAGATTGGAAGTGTTACGCCAATGGAGACCATTCTGGTTGCAAGCAAAGCCACGATCTTCACCCTGCAGAAATTCTTCGTGCCGGTGGGACTTTCCGTCGTGTATCCATTCAATGAAGTGATTTCGATCAGCGATCCTCGCTTTTTGATTCCCCTTCTCGGACTCCTCGGTCTCATCGGTCTCCTGTGTTTCCTTTTCTTTGCGCAACGAAAAGAGACGCACTGCCAGTGCGTCTCTACGCCGATCCTCGCCCTCGGCTTTTTCCTCATTGCCCTCTCCCCGAGTCTCCTCAACTTCGCCAAAGGAGGAACGGTGTATATCACTTCGGACCGTTATGCGTATTTCGCGCAGGTGGGGGTGCTTCTTGGTTTGGGGATGGGTGTCATCCATTTTCTTCGAAGAGACGTACCAACGGTACGTCTCTACCGCAAGCGATTACCGGTGATTGCGGGTGCGGTCATCCTCCTGATCCTTGCAACCCTTTCCATTCGCCAAACCAAAACGTGGGCAAGCAGCGAAGCGCTCTTCGCACATGCGGCCAATGTCTCTCCGAACGCTCATATCGCGCATACAAATCTGGGCAATGTCCTCACGGAGCGCAAAGCAGAGGGAAATCTTGCGGAGGCGATCATCCATTACGAAGAAGCACTCCAGATCGCCCAGTCACTTCCCTACAACATGGGACCCACAGATCCTGTGACCTCGAAGATTCTCAGTAACCTCGGTTCCGCACTTCGTCAGTCGGGGAACGTTTCGGAAGCAGTACGGCGCTACGAAGAAGCGATCGAAAAAAATCCGCAAAACCCGTACGCGTTCCTTGGCCTCGGCATCATTGCGGCAACGGAAGGAAGGATGGGTGAAGCGGAAACCCGGTATCAAAAGACATTGGAGGTCGCGCCGAAGTTTTCACCCGCATACCTAAACCTCGGCGCGCTTTTTTCCGCAACGGGACGGTACGAGGAAGCTCTTGCTTCCTTTGACGAGGGCATCGTGATCGACCCGTTTGCACCGCAGGCGCACTTTAACCGCGGCGTAGTGCTGCAGAAATTGAATCGGCTCGCCGAAGCACGTAACGCCTACGAGTACGCCGTGGAACTCGCGCCGTCCTTCGTCGCCGCACGCATCAACCTCGGGATTCTCGAAGCCAACCGCGGCAAGCGCGAGGAAGCGATCCAACAGTTCCGGGAAGTGCTCCGGTACGATCCGGAAAACACCAAAGCACGCGACGCTTTGCGGCAATTACAATAGTTGATCACATTTTTTGTTCGTCTTTTTAATGAATTTCTCGCCATTCAGATACACATCCTTCCTCTCGCATAACCGCGGCTCCTTGCGCATGCTGTCCTGTACCGTAATCCTACTGTCCATATGCAAAACATTCGCCCCTACGTTGCCGAGCTTCTCGGCACCTTCCTGCTTACGCTCGCCGTAAGTCTTTCCATCGCAGTGCCATCGGTGATCCCGACTCCCGCAATCGCCGGCCTCACGCTGATGATTCTCGTGTACGTTCTCGGGCCTGTCTCCGGCGCGCAGGTAAACCCTGCGGTCACGGTCGGTCTCTGGTGCGTCGGCAAGATGAAGGCCAAAACCGCACTCGGCTACATTGTGTCCCAGATCGCAGGTGCTCTGCTGGTCGCCCCGTTCCTCACGCTTCTGCAGATCATCCCGGTGGACGCCGGAGCCAGTGACAGCCTCGCTATCGGCATCGGTGAAGCGCTCGGCGCCGGACTCCTCGTCGCAGGCGTCTGTTCGGTCGTCTACGGCAAAGCCTCCGGAGGTCAGTCGGGAGTCACGGTCGGCGGTTCGCTCTTCCTGGGAGCCACTATCGCTTCCGCATTCGGCAACGGCATCGTAAACCCCGCGGTGGCCATCGGCCTTCGCAGTATCAGCCTCACGTACCTCCTGGCACCGCTTATCGGAGGATTGATTTTCGCGGAGCTGTATAGATGGTTGGTGAAGGCGAAATAACTCTACATCTTCAAGGCAAAGGAGAAATCCTTTGCCTTTTATTATGGAAGCATTGCGGAAAGCCGGATCTATTCCTGTACAATGCCCGGCACGTGGGTCGGTAGCGAAGTGGTCAAACGCGCCTGACTGTAAATCAGGTGGCTTACGCCTTCGAAGGTTCGAGTCCTTCCCGGCCCACCATGCACTATGAGCAGCACTTTCAGCCTTCTGCCTCAGTTGGGAACGCAGCTTGCAGACGAGCTTTTCGCCCTCTATGGAGTAGTTAGAACCGATAGCTGTGAGACAGAGTTCCCTTGTCCGGGCATTTCCAAGCCTGTGCCTTTGTTAGCATTTCTTGATCATACTTCGTTGGGCGTCCAACACTTGCCATGGATACATTGTATCATTTTTATCACTTTTCTGTTTGTCCCCGTAATTATATGCTACAGAACATGGATGTAAGCACGACTTCAGACCAAGGGCAAAAAGATCCGAAAGCTTCAGCGGGAAATGGCATGTCAAAGAGTGAACGAATGCAAACATTGAACTACCTCAAAGCTCAGCCGGAACAAAATCTTACTGCTGCTCAGAAATTAGCGATTATCATGATTGAAGAAATCAAAAGCCTAGAGGGTGAGGAATAAAAGGAACTGGGATTTGACATAATCAAGGCTAACTTTTTGCAAGTTTTTTTCATTCTGCATAAGATGCCCCTATATGCTTAAGACATTCACCAGCCCCATGCTTTCAAAGCAGGATAGTAAGCTTGTAGTAAGGATGCTTGCTCGTGCTCCTGCAGATCAGCGGTCTTTGGAGACATCCATTCATAAAGTGGTAAAGTCTGTGCATGCTGAACGTAAGAGCATATCGCGTCACGCGTCCAAGAGGACTGTCCGTACTTCTAAAAGAGCAAGGTGACCCTATAGCGAAGTTTTAC
>JBBTVH010000031.1:0-6749 GCA_038063355.1 Patescibacteria group bacterium
AAGCAGACCGCATCTACCTCACGCGGGTGCATGCCACTATCGAGGGTGACGCATTTTTTCCGGAGTTCCATCCGGAACATTGGAGCGTTGTACGTGAAGAGAGGCGCGAGGGGGATCCGGCGTATACGTTTTTGATGTACGAGAAGAGGCTGTAGGGATATGGGGTTGGGGATGTGGGGATTGGGGAGGTAGGGTTGGGGAGTGGGGTTCATAGATATCGTGATTTTGGCTTATATAAGACCAAAAAACGATGCATAGGGGATTCAGGTTCTGCGATTCGGACATCGCAAAGACGGTGCCACACACTGTGGCCGTGAACGAGAACCGATTAGCACTGGCAGAGAATCCGGAGCCTATGGAGATCCGAAGTGGCGAAGAAATGGATCATGACGCATTCGCAGATCAGATGGACCTGCAGGCATTGGCGATGGCGGTGGCAGAGCAGGCGACCATTGCTTCGATCGGTGGACTGTCGCGATCACTTTTGGAAGAAGCAGTACAGCGGGGTGAACTTGCTTCGGAAGACAAAGCTCTCGTTGAGCAGAAGCTAGGCAGTCTGCAGCAGGCGCGCATGACAGAAATCCGGGGCGATACGCGCGTACGGGTAGCAAATCTGGGACCTGGAGTGCTGGGAATGTATGACGGAGAGAATATCACTCTGGCACCCGACGGTATTGAATACTCCATCTATGCCCATGAGGGGCAGCATGAAGAGGACGGGCTGCCGCAGCAGGATCTGGACGCGACGCTTGTAGCCGAGACGGGGATCGAGGCAATCGACGAAGAGCTTCATGATGTGACGTTGCGCGATCACCTTGAGGATCGGGCCACGGAAACGGAGCAGGAGGCGGGTGGAGAAGGATCGGAACTGTATCTTGCAACGCACGTAAGGACTGTCAATGAAATCAATGATCGCGGCCGTGAGGCGGGGGTGGATATGGAAGCCGCAGCAAACAATCTCATTGAAAATAACGACGTGGAAGGTTATCAGGAATCCTTGTTGGAACTCGCCGTCCGCGAAGCGGCAGAGGATCCGGAGGAATTGGCGAAACTTGAGACGGAAGCTGAAGAAACGGCACCGGAAATTGTGGAAATTATCGTGGAGGTCCGGGCGGATTATGAAAACGGACCGGATGCCAAGAAGGCACAGGAAGAATTGGTGTCGTTGGTGGCGTAGGGAGAGACGTGCCACCGGCACGTCTCTACGGGTGATGTTAACGCCCGATCAACCGCAGAAATTCTTCTCGCGTCTTTTCATCCTTCTTGATCAATCCCTTCACGCAGCTGGTCATGGCACGGCTATGCTGCTTCTCCACGCCGCGCATCATCATGCAGAGGTGCTCGGCTTCCACGACAACAGCGATACCCTTAGGCTTCAGCACCGATTCCAGCGCATCGCAGATTTGCTGTGTGAGGCGTTCCTGGGTCTGGAGCCTGCGGGCGAACATGTCGATGATCCGTGGAATCTTGCTGAGGCCGATGATGTGCTTGTCCGGCACGTACCCCACATGCACCTTGCCGATGAAGGGAAGGAGATGATGCTCGCAGAGGCTGTAGCATTCGATATCGGTAACAATGACCATTCCGTCGGTCTCACTGGGGAAAAGCGCCTCATTCACGATCGTTTCCAAATCTTCGCCGTAGCCTTTTGTCAGAAACCGAAAGGTGTCTGCTGCCCGCTTGGGGGTCTTTTGAAGCCCTTTGCGCTTCGGGTCTTCGCCGATGGCCTTGAGAAGATCCTGAAATAACTTTTCCATGCCTCCATCATAAAGCGATCTCCGTGAGCACACACTCCTGTTCTAGGGTTTTTTCGAGCAAATCTTCCCAGGATTGTTTCAGGAGAGAATGCTTCGCATGCGGATCGATCAGTTCGCAGAGCGGTTCCAGGACGAAGCGGCGCTCGTGCATTCGGGGGTGGGGGATGATTAATTGAGAATTGAGAATGGACCCGCCTCCGCTGAAGCTTCGGTGGGCAGGGAATTGAGAATTGCCATACAAAAGAAGATCGAGATCGATTGTGCGTGGCCCGAACCGATAAGGTGGATCTTTGCCGAGCGACTCTTCAATGCCCTTGAGGATGCCGTGGATTTCCTCGGGGGATTTCTCTGTGTTGCATGCGGCAACGGCATTGAGGAAATCATCCTGGTTCTCCACTTCGCGGGCGGCAGTGCGGTAGACGGAGGAGAATTTTATATCGGAAAAATGTTCCCGCAGCAGGTCGGCTGCTTTTTGAAGATTGGTTTTGGGATCGATGTTGCTGCCGAGTGCTATGAAGATCGCTTGTTTGGGAGCCATACAGTAGGAATCTACTTTCTTTTGTCTGCCGGACAAAAGGAAAGTAGCAAAGAAAAACCCACCGCGCGCCAAAGCTCCTCCGCCCGGCCCTGTGTCTCGCCGAAAACGCCTCCAAGGCTTCGGCGTTTCCGTCTCGACTGCGCTGAGGCGCAAAACAGGGCCTTCCCCAGCACCCCCCGTGGCGCGCGGGGCCTCACCGCGGCTTTTACGATTACCTGACAATCGTTGCTGTGATTCCCTTTACTCCCGGCAGCGGTTGCTTGAAGACGGAGACTTTTACCGCATGCGGTGCGTATTTTTGGAGAATCATATGTGCGATGTCTTCTCCGAGACGTTCGATCGTCTTGCGCTCCTTTTTCCCGAGAGCGCGAACGTCGTTCGTCAGTGTTTCGTAATCCATCCCCTGCGTCACATCATCAGAAGCACTCACGGCCGACAGGTCGAGGGAGAGTTCAATCGTCACGAGGATCCGTTGCTCGGTCTCGCGTTCGTCATCAGGGACGCCGATGCGGGTCCAGAGTTCGAGATCGGTGATGGTCAGCGTATCCATACTCTTAACTTACCGTTTTCTCAGTTGGATTATTCGGGAGTTTGGGAGCCTTGGAATAATCCATGAGGATCTCCAGAAGATTTCTGGGCTCATCTTTGTTTGGTAAACGATCATCTAAACTAGGCTCACTGCAGCCATGCATTGATTGGGGTGCGATGTTTTCTCCGGGACCATAGAGCGTCATAGGACAAGTATAGCACACATGAGATTCTGCAAGGCAATCCTTTAGTGGCCCTTATTGCACGGGCGTTTCGACCTTCCGCTTCACTCCGAAGAGCTCCGACCGCTGCGCCAGCGGCGTTGCGGCGATCTTTTTCGCCAGCCACTTGGTGACGGTGATCGCCGTGAACATCGAGAGGAAGACGCCGAGGCCCAGGGTGATGGCAAAGCCGCGGACGATCGAGGTTCCGATTGTGAAGAGGATGGCGCAGGTGATGAGCGTACTGACGTTTCCGTCACGAATACTGGGCCAAGCCTTCTCAAAGCCGGTCTCCAAGGCCAGAGAGAACGTGCGACCGCGCCTCAGTTCTTCTTTGATGCGCTCAAAGATGAGGACGTTCGCGTCCACGGCCATGCCGGTACTGAGAATGACACCCGCCATGCCGGCGAGCGTGAGCACCACGTACTGGCCCGAGAAAAGGAAGAGGGGAATCTTCATCAGTACGAAGAAGAGGATGGCATAGAGCGCGAGGGAGATATTCGCGAGCACGCCGAGCAATCGATAGATCAGAAGCATATAGAGCATCAGCAGTACGATGCCGACGGCAGCAGCCTGCATCGAGGTCCGAAGCGCGTCCGCACCAAGCGTGGCTTCCACCGTGCGCTGGCCGGAGAGGAAGATCGGTGCCGGGATGGCTCCGGTGTTCAGGTCTTGGGCAAGAAGCCTTGCTTCGTCGAAGTTCGCGCTTCCGGTGATCACCGCGTTGCCGCCCGCGATTTCTCCCTGCACCACCGGCGCAGAGATCAGGTCGCCTCCCACGAAGATCGCAAGACGCTTGCCAATGTTTCTCTTCGTGAGTTCTTGGAAGAGTTTGCCGCCTTCTTCATCAAAGGTGATCTGGACGACCGGGATATTGGTCACGGGGTCGAGCGACACCGTGGCGGAGCGGAAGTTTTTGCCATCCAGCGGCGTATCCTTCCATCCCGTGGGCACGAGCGAAAAGAAGATGGAGCGAATGTACGCGATTTCTTCGGTGCTCTTCACCGCTCCCTGTTGCAAGGCACTCACCACGGCCGCTGCGCGGGCGCCATCGGCATCCGTAGCGAGGGTCAACTCATCGTAACTGGCGATATCCGACGTGGTGCGAGGCGCCGAATCCGTTCGAACGAGGTGATAGCCGAACTGTGTCTCCACCGGCGTGCTCACTTGGCCTCGCTGCTGGCTGAAGGCCACCTGCTCGAAGGCCGGAAGCTGAGAACCGCGGGCGAGGGGATCGATCTTGCCTCCCTGCTCTGCGGAATCGCCTTCGGAGTAGGTGCGGGCAAGACCCTCAAAATTCGAACCTTTGTCGATATCAGCTTTGATACGGTTGATAAGCTCCATAGCCTCCGCCTTTGTCCTCGTCATCGTCGGCTTTGCCTGCGTGGCACCGGCGTAGGTGATGAGGATGTGGCTCACGTCCACCTCCTCGCGGCCCGGCACAAAGGAGCGAAGGAAGAGAACGCGGCTGCCCTCTTCCATCGTTACGGCCTGCAGTTCTCCAGGCTGCATGCCGCGGATGGCTCCGATAATACGGGGAGAGATTTCCGTTCCGAGCGCCTCTTTCTCATGTGCCGTGTAGGAAGCGTCTTCCTCGCGCTCGGCGAGGAGAGCAAACGCCTTGGGGGCCTCGTTGATAGTGCGGCCCGTCTGTGTTCTTGCGCGCGTCACTTCACTCAAGAACATGCCTTCCACTTCCTGTGTCGTAGGATTGCCGTCGGCGTCCTGGGCTGGAACGGTGAGCGATACATTGCGGCGGAATACTCCCGAACCCGGCGTCTTCGTCCACAAATCCTCAAGACCCTTTGGGAGCATGTCCCTGAAGAACGTCTGCTCGCCGAGATTTGCGACACCCAGCTTGTCGCTGAGGTCTTCGGAAAGCTGCGTGAGCGTGATGCCGCTCTCGCTCATGCGGCGCTCAGCATTTGCAACCTCCTGCTCTACGTTTTTTTTGAATTCATCGCTCGCTTCGGTGAACTCCTCCTTGAATTCCAGCTTGATGGTCTTTCCCACGGTCGCGATGCACTGCTGTACGTCGATGACGCCGGGGCATTCCACGAGGAGGTGCTTTTCCGCACCGATGACCGAGGGGGTGATGGTGGCTTCGCTCACACCAAGGCTGTTGATGCGACGCTCCAGTACCGTGCGGATCGCCTCAAGAACGTTTCTCTGCTGCTCTTCGAGCGAGGTAAGCTGCAGTTCGAGCGCGTCCACGGCTTCGGTGGAAGCTCCCTGTGCTCTCAGTGTGGCAATCTGCGCTTCAAGCTCCGCCTTCTGGTCGAGCATTTCCTGCTCCGAGATGCGGAAATCCAGCTGCGTTCCTCCTGCCAGATCGAGTCCGTAATGGATCTTGGCGCTTCCGAGGACCGGCATCCAGTCGCGCATGGACTGGGGCAGAGCGAGGAAGGCGACAAGTACCGCCAGAACGGCGGTCACGATGGGCCAAGTGAGAGAACGGTTGCGGGACATGATGGAAGTATGTGGAAATTACGGAAGCGGTGTAAATATGACGTGGAGTCCCACGTTCACATCGTCGGCGAAGACGCGCGCGAGTTCGGGCGAGGGGATTCCGGTAATGATGATGTCGTCTTTGAGTTCCGCGGTATCCACCTGGAGCTTGGCCACGAGCTTCTCCCGGACAAAGAGCCCGATGTTTCTTCCGACATTCTGCCGGAATACGGTGCGCATGAGTTCGCGGCCCTCGGGAGAGAAGCTGAGCGTGATTCTTCCTTTATTGTCCAGCTCCTCTGCGGCTTCCACCCATTCCAGATGCTCCTCCGTCACGCCGGTTTCGATGAACCCCCCATGGCCTTCGATCTCGATCGTCGGTGTTTCGCCGGCTTTGGTCTCGCGCATGATTTTTAGATCAAACGAAGCCGTCAGATCATCGCGCAGCAATGCCGCGGCCGCTTCCGTCTCCACGGTGAACGTGAGTTCGGGGCCTTCCTCCTTTTGACTGATGTCGAGTCCCTTCACGCTTTCGCCCATGGTCTCAAGTCTGCGCTCGACGACGCGGGTCACCGCAAGCGAGAGGAGGGTCAGCCTGCTCGTCTCCTCCGTATCGAACTGCAAACGGTAGTTTGAAGCCACGGATCCGCTGCATCCGGCGAGGAGCGTCACCATGGAAAGGCCGGCAAAGAGTGATGTGCGCATCGGCAGGCAGTGTAGAGGAAAATTGAAAATGGAAAATTGAAAATAGGAGGTTACTGTCTGGCTCCAGACGTAGGCTTGCGGCCTTTGTCAATCTTTCCGGATAAGTTTTGTGCCTTTACGGAGCATCTTCTTGCGGAGATCGATGCCTCGAAGTTCACATCCATCGTCGCAAATGCAGTCGCGAAGGTCGCAGTCCTCGATCGTGCAATCATCGAAGAGTACGACGTTTTCCAGCGTCGAATTGATCACGCGGCAACCTTTTCCAAGGACAACGCTTCCGGTGCATTCCGTTTTTTCCATCACCACATTCTTTCCGGAAAGGACGTTGCGTCCCACGAGCGACAGAGTTGCCTCGAGGTACGCTTCAAACGACCCGATATCGAACCATGGCTCCGAAAACACATACGCATCGACGGAGATTTTCCTTCGTAGAAGTTCCTCGAAGATGCCGCCGACGTTGTCGGGATGCGACGCGGCGTATTCCAGAAGAATGGGGAGCGTGGAGCGGGGGAGGAGGGAGCAGCCAGTTGAGATGAGGGTGGATTTTGGGTC
>JBBTVH010000032.1:0-1370 GCA_038063355.1 Patescibacteria group bacterium
TGTATCACATCGTGCAGCGTGATTCTTCTAGGCCGTTTCTGAAGTGCTGCTGCAGTCACCGTGCGACTCTAAGAAGCTTGCAAAAAATGGGCAAGTGTACAAACGTCCACCCAAAGCCCTCATTTTCCTGAAATCAGCGCCTGTTTGTCTATCCTCTTCATTTTTTTGACAGCAATTTCCCTGCGTCTTGCCTCGCCAAGGCTCGAAAATTCCTCATGGTAGATGATCTTCACGGGCCGCCTGCTGCGCGTGTACTTTGCACCAGTTCCGGCGTTGTGCGCTGCTTCGCGTCCCGCAAGATTTATACACGTTCCCGCGTAGAGAGAATCGTCGCTGCAGCGGGCTAGGTAGAAGAAATGAGGCACCTTGATATTATAGCTCATTGGAAGAGCATCAAACGGTTATGAGCAGCCCGGCAAAGACATATTCAGGTTCAAACTGACTTACCTGGGAAGATATTCGACGATAAGAATGACATCTCCTATGATGGGCGCATGGGTCGGTAGCTCAGTGGTAGAGCAGTGCCCTTTTAAGGCATTGGCCGAGGGTTCGATCCCCTCCCGACCCACCAGCATGATCGATTCCCACTGCCACCTCGCCGATGCAAAGTTTGATGCCGATCTGGAATCCGTAATCGGCCGGGCAGTTTCCGCAGGCGTTGAACGGATGATCTGCATCGGCGATACGATGGAAGAATCAGAAAAATGCCTTCATATAGCTAAAAAATATGAACAAATATTTTGCACAATAGGAGTGCATCCACACCATGCTGCGGCATGGGAAGGGCACAAGGGCCAAGGGCCAATGACCAAAATGCTCTCTCGCATAAAAGCGGTCGCTGTCGGAGAGATCGGGCTCGATTATCACTATATGCACAGCCCCCAGGATGTGCAGAAAGATGTGTTTCGGCAGCAGCTTCTCATTGCAAAAGGACTCGGCAAACCAGCTGTCGTCCATTGTCGGAATGCCCCGCACCAGTCGCGGAGTTTATCCCGAGGTCAATCGAGGGGCTCCGGTGCAGGGCAAGCCATCAGCGACATCAAAACCATCATCGCAGAAGTGCAGCCGCCGCGCGTGGTCATTCACTGTTGCACCGAAAAATGGGAAGACGTGAAGCCGCTCGTTGCTGCCGGTCACTTCCTTTCGTTTACCGGCATCGCGACATTCCCGGCATCCGCAGAAATCCGCAGGACGATCAAGATGTGCCCGGTGGAACAACTGATGATCGAAACCGACAGCCCCTACCTCGCGCCGATTCCGTATCGCGGAACAAGAAACGAGCCGGCGTACGTCGTGGAAGTGGCGAAGTGCGTGGCGGCGGAGAAGGGGATGACGCTTCAGGAGGTTGATCGGATTACGACGGAAAACAC
>JBBTVH010000032.1:1380-3809 GCA_038063355.1 Patescibacteria group bacterium
ACTGTGCGGTTTTTCGGGTTGGTATGAATGGTGTGCCCGGCGGGATTTGCCCGGCTCCGCCTGTGGGCTACGCCGCGGCCTGCGCTGATCTCGGCGTAGCGGGATCGCAACGTGCCTTCTGTGAAATAACTTGAAAGCTTCGCAGTCTGCATGCCGCGAAGCCGGATGGTGTGCCCGGCGGGATTTGAACCCACAACCTTCGCCTTCGGAGGGCGACGCTCTATCCAGTTGAGCTACGGGCACGCAAGGTGACGCTCTGATCATACAGATAGCGCGGGCGGTTTTTTTATTACGGACCGCTCCGCGGTCCTGGGCCAGTTGAGCTACGGGCACGAGAGCCAAAAGAGTATACAATTTATTTGTGGAAACTCTCCATTCCCTTGCTAAAGAGCTGAACGCCACGCTGCAGCGCGACTATCCACTCGCGCTGTCGCTCCTATCCGAGCGCGGCAGACGTATCTACTTCCCGCGCACAGGCATTCTCGGCCAGACCACGGAGGCGCTCGGGACGACATTCAACGCGACGATCGGCATCGCGCTTGAGGATGACGGCTCTCCACTCCATCACGCATTTTTTGACCAGCGCATCCATGCGTCACCGGGACAGATTCATCCGTATGCCCCGAGCCCCGGCATCACGGAATTCCGCGAACTCTGGCGGAAGGAAATACGTCGCAAAAACCCATTCATTGATTTTGATCTCTCGTTGCCGGTAGTCACGTGTGGCCTTACCCATGCGCTCTCGACCGCACTTTTACTCTTTGTGGATCCCGAAGAAGAAGTCATCATCACGGATTTCCACTGGGATAACTGCGACCTCATTATTCGCGAATATCTTGGGGCCGAGCTGAA
Source organism: Patescibacteria group bacterium (assembly GCA_038063355.1). GTDB lineage: Bacteria > Patescibacteriota > Gracilibacteria > Peribacterales > Peribacteraceae > 2-12-FULL-55-11. The sequence goes on from JBBTVH010000032.1 coordinate 2,233, forward strand.
GCCGTTTCGGATGCTTGCGGGAGATGGGTGGGATCTGGAGAGTTTCCGCTCGGCATTGCGTGGGGAGAAGCCGGGCAATCGCGTCGCGCTGCTCAATGTTCCGAACAATCCCACGGGCTATTCTCCCACGGTGGCGGAGGCGAAACAGATCGCGGATGTCCTCATTGCGGAAGCGCAGCGCGGCAGTTTCATCACAGTGATCCTCGACGACGCGTATTTTGGATTCGGACACGAGGCGGATGTGTATCCGGAATCCCTGATCGCGCTCCTTGGCGATGCGCACGAAAGCATTCTCGTCGCCAAAGTGGACGGACCCACAAAAGAAGATTGCACCTGGGGGCATCGCATCGGTTGTCTCACGTTTGCGGGGAAGGGGATGACAACCGCAGCCGCGGATGCGCTTGCGTGGAAAGCGGCAGGTATCGTCCGCGCGACGATCTCCACGGCACCGAGGCTTTTCCAGGAGCTCCTCATCGAGCTCTACCAAGACCCGGGATATGCGGCTTCCCACACGCGCATGGTCGATCTCATCTCCCGTCGTTTCCGTGCGGCGAAAGCTGCGGCAGCAGATCCGCGCTACGCGAAATTCTTCCGTCCGCTTCCGGCCAATGCGGGGTATTTTCTCTGCATTGAACTTGCGGAAGGCCTCGATGGCAATGCGGTCCGTAAACGGCTCATCGCAGAGTACGACACGGGAGTCGTCGCATTCGGGAGACTCCTTCGCATTGCGTATTCCTGTATTGCGGAAGAGAAGATTCCGGAACTTTTTGAAAGGATATTCCAAGTATGTGGAGACAGAAAGAAGTAAAGTTTTGTCCATTGGAGCCTCGCTCCATGGAATGTTACGGGAGAGTGTGCGGAACGAGCTTGCATGGGTGTAACACTTTTGTTACACTGTAGGTACTTTCCTTTTCTCATCATGCCTACGATCAAAAAGAGGTTGAACATGAGTTTGCCTCAGGACATCGATAAAGCATTGTCCGCGCTTGCGGAGCGCGACGATGTTCCACAAGCCACAAAGGCTCTGCATCTCATTCAGCTTGCTCTGCAAATTGAAGAAGACGATGTGTGGAACGCCATCGCGGAGAAGCGAGATACTAAAGACGCGAAGTTCCTGTCTCATGAAAAAGCATGGGCATGAGTTTTGTATTGCGATATCACCAGCAAGTCGTTTCGGAAGATATTCCGGCACTCCCGAAAAAGGAGCGCACGCGCATCCAAAAAGCTCTTTCGGAAAAGATGACAACGCATCCGGAAATATTCGGAAAGCCTTTGCGTCGCTCGCTGAAGGGATATCGAAGATTACGTGTTGGTGAGTATCGAGTCGTCTTTCGCATCGAACAGGAGACTATAAAGATTCTTGCCATCGGGCACCGATCAACGGTCTACGGGGATACCAAGGGAATTTTGTAAACCAAAGAGGATTCTTGCAATAATGCCTTTCGCTCCCTAGGATTTCCTCTGCTTGCGGACAGCACTCCCACCTTCGTTCTGCTGATACGGGACCTCGGACGGGCTTGATGCTATTCTTTCTCAACACCATGCGGATGTAGCTCAGTTGGCTAGAGCGGCGCCTT
>JBBTVH010000033.1:0-606 GCA_038063355.1 Patescibacteria group bacterium
GATAACTGCTCATCGAGTTCGTTACTCGTGCACTGTACCGGCTGCAAAAACTGCTTCGGCTGCGTGGGCATCCACAATAAGGAATACTGCCTCTTCAATGAGCAACATACGAAAGAAGACCATGAAAAGAAGATCCATTCCCTGAATCTCGGGGATAGTCGCACGATTGCGGCCGCCAAAGCGCGCGTCGCCGCTCTCACCGGAAAAGAAATTGTGAAATTTTATCATGGGTTTAACTGCGAGAATGTCACCGGTGATTACTTCTACAACTGCAAGAATACCGTTGACGGGTACGATCTAAAAAACTGTGAAGACTGCAGGCATTGCGGCACCCTGGAAGGCCACCGTGATGCACACGACTGCAACTTCTGCATGGTTCCAACCGAGCTTTCGTACAATTCTCTCACGTCCTACGGGTACAATATTCTCTGCTGTCAGGGATGCATGAGTGAGTCCAACAATATTGCGTATTGCGATAACTGTTTCAGCTGCAAAGACTGCTTCGGTTGCGTGGGGCTCAAGCAACATCAGTACTGCATTCTCAACAAGCAGTACACGGATCAAGAATATCGTGACCTGCGCAAAAAACTTGTGGACCATTTGCGT
>JBBTVH010000033.1:616-2927 GCA_038063355.1 Patescibacteria group bacterium
AGTTTTTCCCCATAAGTCTGAGTCCTTTTGCATACAACGAAACCATCGCCGTACCGTATTTTCCGCTCTCCAAAGAAGAAGTGCTTCAGCGAGGATGGAAATGGAAAGACATGGACGCCAAAGATCAGCATTATCTCGGTCCGAAGCATGACATTCCCAATGACATACGGGAGGTCTCCGATGCAATAATCAGTCAGATCCTGATCTGTGAAAGTACGGGAAAGCCGTACAAAATCACTCCACAGGAACTGAAATTTTACCGTCAAGTGAATGTCCCCATTCCAAAGCTGTGCCCCGATCAGCGGCACAAGGAGCGGATGGCTCTTAGAAATCCCCGCCATCTTTGGGATCGTGCGTGTGCCAAGTGCAAGAATGGGATCCAAACGACGTATTCTCCTGATCGTCCGGAAACTGTGTATTGCGAAGAGTGTTATCTCTCTACTGTCTACTAATGCAACAGACGTGCCAGCAATGTTCGGCCGCATTCGAGATCACAGAGGGAGATCTCAAGTTCTACGAAGATGTCTCTCCGGTCATCGGAGGCGCAAAGCAGAGCATTCCTCCACCAAAACTTTGTCCCGATTGCCGGTTCCAACGGCGTCTGACATTCCGCAACGAGCGTCGGTTGTACCATCGGAAATCCGATCTTTCCGGTCGTCAGATTGTTTCCATGTACGCACCTGATAAGCCATATATCGTCTACGACCAGGATGAATTTTGGAGCGATCGATGGGATGAATGCACGTACGGCCGCGATTTCGATTTCAGCCGGACATTTTCCGAGCAGTTCACCGAGCTTGGACTTGTGGTGCCGCACATGTCCCTGTTTACGACCAACGTGGAAAACAGTTACTACACCAACCATACGCTGAACTGCCGCAATTGTTACCTGCTCTTCGGAGGCGGTAACGATGAGGATTGCCTCTTCAGTCGCTTCATGAGTGGTTGTAAAGACACCGTGGATGCACTGTCGCTGTATTTCTGCCAGTGGTGCTACGAGGCCATCGCCTCTCAGGAATGCTATCGTTGTTTCTTTCTGCAGAATTGCCGAAATTGCAGCGACTGTCTCATGGTGGAGGACTGCACGGGATGCAAGAACTGCATTTGCTGTTTCGGTCTGAACAACAAGGAATATTGCGTGCTCAATGAGCTCATCGGCAAGGAAGCATTCGAGCGTCGGAAAGCGGAACTTGGAATACTAACCAATACCAAGATCGCAGCGTTGCGTGCACAACTGGAACAATTACGGCTCCAGCTCCCACACCGTGCGTCTCATATCTACGGAAGCGAGAGCTGCACCGGCGACATGCTTTTCAACAGCCGAAATTGCGAACATGCATTCGACTCAACCGACTGCGAAAACTGCAAATTTATCTGTTACACGCCGAAAGGAAGCAACAGTCAGGATTGCACCTACAACGCTCCGGACGGCGTCCAATGGTGTTACAACGTCGGTTCCAGCGTGGGGACGATGAATGCCATGAGCACATTCCTCTCATGGTACGGCGACAGCCTCTACTACAGCCGCGAATGCCATCACTGCTCCGATATCTTCGGATGCATCAGCATGCGGCGAAAGAAGTACTGCATTCTGAACAAGCAGTACACGAAGGAGGAGTATGAACAGCTTGTCCCGAAAATCATCGAGCACATGCGGAAAACAGGGGAGTGGGGTGAGTACTTTCATCCATCACTTTCCTATATGGGATACAACGAAACGGTTGCCGACGAGTTGTTGCCTCTTCCGCGCGAGACAGTTCTTCGAAACGGATGGCGTTGGTACGACGGACAGGAAAAGAAAGAGGCATATCTCGGGCCGCTCATTCCGGTGCCCGAAGATATTACCAGCGTTGGTGATGATATCTGTGAAAGCATCCTTACCTGTTCCGTAAGCGGAAAACCTTTCAAAATCATTCCACAGGAACTGAAGTTCTACCGGACGATGGGCCTGCCTCTTCCCACGATTTGTCCAGATGAACGACATAAAAAGCGCGTTGCCAGGCGCAATCCCCGCAAGCTCTGGAGCAGGAAGTGCGCAAAGTGCGAAAAGGCGATTGAGACGACGTACAGCCCCGAAAGGCCGGAGATTGTGTACTGCGAGGAGTGTTATCTTAAAACTGTATACTAATAAGCCATGCAGAAAACCTGCAGCAACGGCTGGTGCAAAGCATCCTTCGAAGTCACGCCGTTTGATCTGGAGTATTACGAGAAGGTCGCTCCGGTATTTCAAGGAAAGAAGGCCTCTCTTCCGTTACCGGAAGCCTGTCCATCGTGCAGAGAGCAGCAGCGCATGTCCTTTCGCAATGAGTGG